>JAAUPC010000078.1 GCA_012036325.1 Paracoccaceae bacterium | reverse complement strand
TGGCCGGCACCGCCCTGCCCGCCGCCGCCGAGACCGCCATCGCCCTTGCCGGCGACCGCACGCTTTTGACCATCGACACCGCCACCGCTGCAGTAACCGCGACGGTCGAGGTGCAAGGCGTGACCGGTCTCCTCGGCATCGACCTGCGCCCTGGCAACGGCATGCTTTACGGCGTGACCGACGCGCAGGCGATCGTCCAGATCGACCCCGCCACCGGAGTGGTGACCGAGGTTGCCACCATGGCCACCCCCCTGCCCCTTGCCGACACGCCAGTGAT
This sequence comes from Paracoccaceae bacterium, assembly GCA_012036325.1. GTDB lineage: Bacteria > Pseudomonadota > Alphaproteobacteria > Rhodobacterales > Rhodobacteraceae > Tabrizicola. Next base: position 11,354 of record JAAUPC010000078.1, on the reverse strand, counting down.
CGTCGACTTCAACCCCGCCGCAGACCGCTTGCGTTACATGACCGGCACCACGAACCACCGCGTGAACCCGGACACTGGCGAGGTGACCGTTGACGGCTCGCTGGCTTACGTGGCCGAAGACATGCATGCGGGTGAAGCGCCGAACATCGTCGCCGCCGCCTATACCAACAGCTACGGCAAGCCGGAAAAGACCGCGATGTTCAACATCGACGCCACCATTTCCGGGCTGATCCAGCAGACCGCGCCGAATGACGGCACCCTTGCGGCCATCGGCAAGCTTGGCCCGGTGCTGGAAGGGCCAGTCGGCTTTGACGTCGGCACCACGGCAGACGGCACCAACACCGCCTGGCTCGCCGCGAACGGCGGGCTTCACACGGTGGACCTTGCGACCGGGGCCGTCACCCAGTCCTGGACCCTGACCGGCACGGACCAGCCGATCCGTGACCTGACGATCCTGCCCGCGATGTAAACCTGTCTGAGCAGTCCAAAAAGAAAGCGGCCGCATCCCCAAGGGTGCGGCCGCTTCGCTTTGTCGGCACAAAGGTCAGCGCAGGATCGGGACCCCTGCGCGCAGGCCCTGCGCCGCCTCCACAAAAGCCGCGATCTTGCCTGCATCCTTGACGCCAGGCGCGCTTTCCACGCCAGAAGACACATCCACCTGCCGCGCACCCGTCAGCCGGATCGCATCTGCCACGTTCGCAGGCGTCAGCCCGCCCGCCAGCATCCAGGGCCGCAACCACTTTCGCCCGACCAGAAGCCGCCAGTCAAAGGCCAGGCCGTTGCCGCCGGGCAGATCAGCGCCCTTGGGCGGTTTGGCGTCGATCAGCAATTGGTCCGCGGCAAGGCTCATCTCCAAGAGGCCCGAAAGGTCGCCTTCATCCGCGACCCCCATCGCCTTCATCACCGGCAGCCCGTAGCGCGCCTTGACCTCGGCCACCCGCGCCGGGGTCTCATGCCCATGCAGCTGCAACATGTCCAACGGCACCGCTTCGACCAAGGCGTCAAGGGCGGCGTCATCCGCGTCAACCACAAGTGCCACCTTGCACAGGCCTTCCGGCGCCGACAGGGCCAGAGCGCGGGCTGCATCCAGCGTCAAATGGCGCGGGCTTTTGGGGAAGAACACGAACCCGGCATAGGCTGCACCCGCCCGGGCGACCGCCGCCACATCCTCGGTGGTCCGCAGCCCGCAAATCTTGACGGCGACGTCCCGCATCAGCGCTTTTCCAAGAGCGCAAGAACATCGTCCTTTGGGGCCACGCCAGCCGCACCGCGCAGTTCGGCGATCTCGCGCTCCAGCCGGGCCACCTCACGCGCGCGGGCGCTGGCGGTGCTGCGGATGCCGGTTTCACGCAGCCATTCCCAGACAAAGCCGATCAGCACGCCTGCAACGATGCCCGCGAAGATCACCAGGAACAGCGGCACTTCCGCCGCCCAGGTCAGCCCGGTCAGCGCTGCCAGATCCTCCGGCAAAAGCCGCACCTGAACCAAGGTGCGGTTCGCCAATGCGACAGTCAGAAGAGAAAGGGCCAAAAGGCCGATGACAAGCAGTCTCAGGTAACGGATCATCAGGCGGCCTCCAGGCTGGACCGGCAGTATCCGTCCGATCCCGTCCGGGCGCAAGCCAAGGCCAGCCGGGCCTGTGGCGGTTACTTGCTGTTCAGCCGGTCGCGCAGAAGCTTGCCGGTCTTGAAGAACGGCACCTTCTTGTCATCGACCTTCACCGCTTCGCCGGTCCGCGGGTTGCGCCCCAGCCGGGCATCTCGCGCCTTGACCGAGAAGGCGCCAAAGCCGCGCAACTCCACCCGGTCGCCTTGGCCAGCGCGTCGATGATTTCTTCGAACACCGTATTCACGATCCGCTCGACGTGCCGTTGCGTCAGATGCGGGTTCTCATCCGCGATCTTCTGGATCAGTTCAGACCGGATCATCGTCGTGTCCCCCCTGTGGTTCGGCCATAGTGTTCCCACCGGCAGCGGCCGCCACGCTGTTGTTCTCATGGGACTATAGCGACAGGATTTGGCCTGTGACAAACAAAAACGGGGACTTGGCGGGTGCCATAAAACAGAAAAGGCCCCGCGCAGGGGCGGGGCCTTTCGATTTTCAACCCTGCGTTAGGGCTCAGCTGCGGTCTTTCAGGGCCGCGCCAAGGATATCGCCCAGGCTGGCACCCGAATCGGAGGAGCCATACTGTTCGACCGCTTCCTTCTCTTCGGCGATCTCGCGCGCCTTGATCGACAGGCCCAGCTTGCGGGTCTTGGGATCAATGTTGGTCACGCGCACGTCGATCTTGTCACCGACCTGGAAGCGTTCCGGGCGCTGGTCTGCCCGATCACGGCTCAGGTCGCTGCGGCGGATGAACGACTTGGCGCCGTTGTATTCCACCTCGACGCCACCCTCCTCGATCGCGGTCACTTCGACGGTGATGATCCCGCCCCGCTTCACGCCATCAACCGCATCGGTGAAGTTGTCTTCGCCAAGCGCCTTGATGGAAAGGCTGATACGCTCTTTCTCGACGTCCACTTCGGTGACCGCGGCATGCACCGTGTCGCCCTTTCGGTAGGACTGGATCGCTTCTTCGCCGCGCTGGTCCCAGGAAAGGTCGGACAGGTGGACCATGCCGTCGATATCGTTGTCGAGACCGACGAACAGACCGAATTCGGTGATGTTCTTGACTTCGCCTTCGATCTGGCTGCCCACGGGATGCGTTTCCGCAAAGACTTCCCACGGGTTGCGCTGGGTCTGCTTCAGGCCAAGCGAAACGCGACGCTTGGCGCTGTCGATTTCCAGCACCATGACGTCGACTTCCTGAGAGGTGGAGACGATCTTGCCGGGATGCACGTTCTTCTTGGTCCAGGACATCTCGCTGACGTGAACCAGCCCCTCGACCCCCGCTTCCAGCTCCACGAAGGCGCCGTAATCGGTGATGTTGGTGACGCGGCCTTTGTGGACGGTGCCAAGGGCATACATCTTTTCAACGGCATCCCACGGATCGGACTGCAGCTGCTTCATGCCGAGGCTGATACGGTGGGTTTCCTTGTTGATCTTGATGACTTGCACTTTGACAGTCTCACCAATGGCAAGGATTTCCGACGGGTGGTTGACCCGGCGCCAGGCCATGTCGGTGACATGAAGAAGGCCGTCCACACCGCCGAGGTCCACGAAGGCCCCGTATTCGGTGATGTTCTTGACCACGCCGTCGACCGTCTGACCTTCGGTCAGGTTGCCGATGACTTCGGCGCGCTGTTCGGCGCGGCTTTCTTCCAGGATCGCACGGCGCGACACAACGATGTTGCCGCGACGACGGTCCATCTTCAGGATCTGGAACGGCTGCTTCATGCCCATCAGGGGGCCTGCATCGCGCACGGGGCGCACATCAACCTGGCTGCCCGGCAGGAACGCCACAGCGCCACCAAGATCGACCGTGAAGCCGCCTTTGACCCGGCCAAAGATCGCGCCATCGACGCGGATCTCGCTGGCATAGGCTTTTTCCAGACGGTCCCAGGCTTCCTCGCGGCGGGCCTTTTCACGGCTGATCTGCGCTTCGCCGCGGGCGTTTTCCACGCGGTCCAAATAAACCTCGACAGTGTCGCCCACGTTGATGCTGGGCTGCTCACCGGGGTTTGCGAATTCTTTCAGATCGATGCGGCCTTCCATCTTGTAGCCGACATCGATGATGGCCTGGCCTGCCTCGATGGCAATGACGCGGCCTTTGACAACGGTGCCCTCTTCGGGCGTGTCCATTTCGAAGCTTTCCTTCAGCAGGGCTTCGAAGTCTTCCATGGTTGATTTAGCGCACATATGAGATCAGTTTCCTTTGCTTGGTTGTCACGGGCCTGGCGGTTGGCTCCGCCGGTCTTTGCATGGCTCCGGAACGAAAACGCCCATGCCCCGGCAAACCGGACCAGATGGCGACTCCCTTCGGATGCGGGGCCTATAGCCCCATTGCGCCTGCCGGGCAAGGGAAACTGGCGATCCGACCGTGCCGCCCTGCAACAGCGGTGATCTGATGGACTGTGCGGGCAAGCCCGCTCACATTCCCCTGTCTCGCCGTCCGGGCAAGGCCCGGATCGGCTCGGGCCTCACGGCGCAAGACGCGCCGTGATGATGCGGCAGGCATGCGCTATGGCCTCATCAATCCCCATCGCGCTTGTGTCGATCACCACTGCGTCCTTGGCCGCCCGCAAGGGTGCATCCGCCCGCCCCATGTCGCGGGTGTCGCGTTCCTGCACTTCGGCCAGGACCTTGGCTTCCTCGCCGCCCACCTCGAGCCAGCGCCGGTGGGCGCGGACTTCTGGGCTGGCGGTGACGTAAAGCTTTACCTCGGCCTCGGGGCAGATCACGGTACCGATGTCGCGCCCGTCCAGCACCGCGCCACCTTCGGCACGCGCAAAGCGGCGCTGGAACTCGACCAGGGCCGCCCGCACATCGGGGATCACCGCAACCGGCTTGCCGCCTGCCCCGCCGCAAGCGACCGCAGATCGCCGCGCGACAGATCCTCCGCCGTCAGGCCCCGGGCGGCAGCGACCGGATCACCGCCCTTGACCCCGACAGCCCGGTACAAAAGCCCGGTGTCCAGATGCCGGAACCCGAAACGTTCGGCCACCGCGCGGCTGATCGTGCCTTTGCCCGCTGCTGCTGGTCCGTCAATCGCCACTGTGAAGATCATCCGCCCGCCCTGCCACCGCCCCTGCCTGACCGAGGTATTGGGAAACGCAGCACAGGAAAAGGGGGGAAGACCTGCCCCTATCGGACGCGAAGCGGGATGCGGCGCGGGTTTGCAGCAATCGTAGGCCCGATTCGCGAAAAGTATCGGTGGACCCACGGCATATCTTTACAAAACTTTTGTGACGATCATTCTTGTTCGCATGAAACAGTCAGCCGCAGCCCTTGCCCTGTCTCTTTGCCTTGCACCGCCAGCTCTCGCCGGGTCCTGTGCCGGCTTGGGCGACCTTCTGGCCTTCATCGCTACCGAAGCCGGCTATCCCATGCCGGTAGACTGCCCGCAGATCGACCGCTCCGACCTCTTGGAAAGCGCCCCGGCGCTGCGGTCGCAGGTCGGGGCCTATGTCCCGGCGACGGGTCGCATCCTGCTGGCCCCCGACCTTGACACCGAGACCGTCCTTGGCCGCAGTTATCTGCTGCATGAACTGGTCCACGCGGCTCAGTATCGCGCGGGGGCAGAGATGCTTGTCAGATGCGAGGGCGAGTTGGAGCGCGAAGCATACCACCTGCAAACCACTTGGCTGCGCCAGAACGGCGAGTTTCGTGAGGCGATGCTGCTGGATTGGGCCGCCAATGCCCTTGGCCGCTGCGCGGGCGATACAGTGGCGATGGACTACTGATCCCGCACGCCGGGCTTACCTCGTAGGTCGGGCTTCAGACCGACTTTCCGCTGGTTAACGGACCCCTAACGCCCACGACCAAGTCTTTGCTTTCAAAACTAAATCAGAGATTGTCCACCGTGGACACTTTCCTCACCCCCCGCTCGATCAGGGCTCCAAGCCCCTGCATCAGCCCTTCAAAGACCGGGAAGGAGGTCTGGATCGGTGACCCGTCATCAACCGCAACCGGGGCCTGTGCCGCCATCCCGCAGACCAGAAAACTCATTGCGATCCGGTGGTCGATATGGGTGGCACAAGTGGCCCCGCCCGGCACCCCGCCCGGCCCCATCCCGTGGACGATCAGGGTATCCTCATCTTCCTCGACCCGCACGCCGCAGGCCTCCAGCCCCCGAGCCATCGCGTCGATGCGGTCGCTTTCCTTGACCCGCAACTCCTTGACGCCCCGCATCACGGTCTTGCCATGGGCAAAGGCTGCCACCACAGACAGGATGGGATATTCGTCGATCATGGACGGCGCACGCTCCGGCGGCACTTCGATCCCCTTCAAGGCGCCGCTGAAGCGGACGCGCAGGTCTGCCACCGGCTCGCCCCCCTCTTCACGCAGGTTCTGGAACTCGATATCCGCCCCCATCTCGACCAGGGTCAGGTAAAGCCCGTTCCGCGTCAGGTTCTGGCTGACACCAGGAACCATGATATCCGACCCCTCGACGATCAGCGCCGCACAGACCGGGAAGGCCGCACTTGAAGGGTCCCGCGGCACCGCCACGACCTGCGGGCGCAATTCCGGCTGGCCGGTCAAAGTGATGACATGGCCCTCGCTGGTCTTCTCGACATGCAACGTCGCGCCAAACCCTAGCAGCATCCGTTCGGAATGGTCGCGCGTCGGTTCCCGTTCGATCACCACAGTCTCGCCCGGCGCATTCAACCCCGCCAGCAAGACCGCCGACTTCACTTGGGCCGAGGCCACCGGCAGCGCATAGCGCACCGGCACCGGGTTCGCCGCACCCACCACCGTCATCGGCAGCCGCCCGCCTTTGCGCCCATAGGCCTGAGTACCAAAAAGGCTGAGCGGATCAGTCACCCGCCCCATCGGGCGCTTGCGAAGCGAAGCATCACCCGTGAAGGTCGCCGTGATCGGCGTCGTGGCCATCGTGCCCATGATCAGCCGCACCCCGGTGCCAGAGTTGCCGCAGTCGATCACATCCGCGGGCTCTGAAAACCCGCCGACCCCCACGCCGTTCACCGTCCAAGCCCCGTCGCCATGCTGGATGACGGTGGCCCCGAAGGCCCGCATCGCCTTGGCCGTATCCAGCACATCCTGCCCTTCCAGAAGCCCGGTGATCCGGGTCTCCCCCACTGCCATCGCGCCGAAGATCAACGAGCGGTGCGAGATCGACTTGTCGCCCGGCACCTCGGCCACGCCAAGCAGCGGCCCGGATTTCCGGGATTTCATCGGTTGCGCGTCACCATGGCCGGACATCAGTCTCTCCCTCACCTTGCCGCCGCCTGATAGCGCAAGCTTCACGCGTGGTCCATCACCTGAACCACCTGCGCAGACTGAAGCTGCGGAACCCTCCGGGGGGAGTATTTTTCAAAAGAGCAAGCCAAGCAGATTTGCTCTTTTTCCAAATACTCAAAGCGACCTTAGCGCCTGCGGAAGGTCAGGTAATGCGGCGCACGGCCTTCGCGCAGCGCTTTCTGCTCATAGCGGGTGGACAGCCAGTCGCCCCAGGCGCCACCCAAACCTGCCTGCCGCACCAGATCGAACCCGGCGGGGGGAACCTCTTCCAGCGTCTGGCGGACATAATCGGGGATATCGGTCGCCACACGGAACTCGGCCTCCGGTGCCATCTTTCGGGCCAGGGCAGTCAGATACTCTGGTGTCACAAAGCGGCGGCGATGGTGGCGGGCCTTGGGCCAGGGGTCGGGGTAGTTGAGAAAGACCTTGGTCAAGGACAGATCCGGCAGCACGTCAAAAAGATCGCGGACATCACCGGGATGCAGCCACAGGTTCGTCACGCCGGCCCCCCGGATCTTGCCCAGCAGCATCGCGATGCCGTTCACGAAAGGCTCGGCCCCGATAAGCGTCACGCCAGGGTTCGCAGCCGCCATATGCACCAGATGCTCACCACCCCCGAACCCGACCTCCAGCCAGAGGGGACCCTGCACAAAGCCAAGGTCCAGAACCGCCCGCGACGGATTCTCGTCCCGCGTGACGCCACGCAAGGTCAGGGGGCCCAGATCCTCGGCCAGATAGTCCTTCTGGCTGGCCCGCAGGGTCTTGCCCCGAATGCGGCCATAGAAATTGCGGCGCTCGCTGACTTCAGACATGCAAAGACCCCGGTTTGATCCGGGGCCTTCAAGCAGAGCAGGGCCCCGGGGCTCAAGCGCGCCCGGAGCCGGAACTGGCGACGCCGTCCGAGGGGCTCGATGCCCCGAGGACGGCCCCTGCCCCAAGGTCAGACCGCCTTCTTCAACGCCTCGACCAGGTCCGTCCGCTCCCACGAAAACCCGCCATCAGCCTCAGCAGCGCGGCCAAAGTGGCCGTAGGCGCTGGTGCGGGCATAGATCGGGCGGTTCAGGTCAAGATGCGTACGGATCCCGCGCGGGGTCAGGTCCATCACTTCCGCCACGGCGCGTTCGATCACCGCTTCCGGAACCTTCCCGGTGCCATGCGTATCGACATAGATCGACAAGGGCTTCGCCACGCCAATCGCATAGCTCACCTGCAGCGTGCAACGATCCGCCAGCCCTGCCGCCACCACGTTCTTCGCCAGATAGCGCGCAGCATAGGCGGCCGAGCGGTCAACCTTGGTCGGGTCCTTGCCGGAAAACGCGCCGCCGCCATGCGGGGCCGCCCCACCATAGGTATCGACAATGATCTTGCGCCCCGTCAGGCCCGCATCGCCATCAGGGCCCCCGATCACGAAGGTCCCCGTCGGGTTCACGTGCCATTCGGTCTTCCGGGTGATCCAGCCTTCGGGCAGAACTTCACGGATATAAGGCTCCACGATCTTGCGGATCACCTTCGAGGTCTGGCGCTTCGAAGTGTGCTGTGTGGACAGCACGATCGAGGTCACCTCGACCGGCTTGCCACCCGCATAGCGCAGGGTCAGCTGGCTCTTGGCGTCCGGCCCCAGCGTCGGTTCCGCCCCCGATTTGCGCGCTTCGGTCAGGCGGCGCAGGATCGCATGGGCGTACTGGATCGGCGCGGGCATGAATTCCGGCGTCTCCAGCGTGGCATAGCCGAACATGATGCCCTGATCGCCAGCCCCATCGCGGTCCACGCCTTGGGCGATATGGGCCGACTGCTCGTGCAGGTAGTTGCTGATCTTGATCTTTTCCCAGTGGAATTTCTTCTGCTCATAACCGATGTGGCGCACGCAATCGCGCACGATGCCATCGATCCGGGCCATCATGCCATGGGTCGCCTCTTTCGACGACAGGCCCACTTCGCCACCGACAACCACGCGGTTCGTGGTGGCAAAGGTTTCGCAGGCAACGCGGGCGTTCGGCTCTTCCCGCAGGAAGGCATCCAGGACGGCATCCGAGATGCGGTCACAGACCTTGTCGGGGTGACCTTCCGAGACGGATTCGGACGTGAAGACGTAATCTTTGCGGCCAGTCGAGGTGTTCATGTGGGGAAGTGCTCCGTTGGTTCATCCCCGCCACGCCAGGAAGCCGTTGTGAGGGGTCAATGCCCCCCGTAATCGGCAGCGAAGTAAGCGTCAATGCCCAGTGGTGCTGCGACGGCGCATCGCTGCCAGGGCGAGGCCTGCCAGCAACAGAAGGACAGGACCATCGCCAAAGCGGGCAAAGGGCGTCGGCGGCAAAGCGCCAGGGATCGTGGTGTCAAGGACGCCCATCGTGCCGAAGGGCAGCGCCTCCAGCACCCGGCCCCGCGCATCGATCACCGCCGTGACACCGGTATTGGCCACCCGGACCAAGGGCAGCCCCTGTTCAACCGCGCGCAGCCTTGCTTGGGCGAAATGCTGGAACGGCCCGGTGCGGACCCCGAACCAGGCGTCATTCGTGACCTGCAGCATCCAGTCGGCCCGGTCAGGTGCCCGGTTCACGTCACGCGGAAAGACCGCCTCATAGCAGATCAGCGGCAGGACCTTCCCAAAGGCGCCAAGGTCCAGAACTGCCGGCCCCGCCCCTGCCGAATAGGTGCTGCCCGTCTGCGACGCGAAAGCCGTGATCCCGAACCAGCGATAGGCCAGATCACCGGCGGGAATGTATTCGCCAAAGGGCACAAGGTGGTGCTTGTCATAGCGGGCAAGCTCCTCGCCCATCCCTTCCAGCACGCGCAGGCTGTTGTAGAACCGCCCGTCCTCTTCGCGTTGGATGCCCAGGGCAACGGGGCGGCCCGCGCTGGCTTCGGTCACCATCCCGGCGACCGAGGGCGCATATTCCAGCATGAAGGGCACGGCGGTCTCCGGCCAGATGGTCAGGTCGGCCACGTCGCCTTGCGCGGTCAGGTCGAGAAGGCGTTGCAGGTGGTCATCCGCCAGCGCCTGATCCCATTTCACCGACTGCGCGGCGTTGGGCTGCACCAGCCGCAGCATCTCGGCCCGGCCCTCAGGTAGGGGAGCGGACAGTCGCCAGGCACCAAAGCCCGACACTGCCGCCAACAGGACCACCGCCGCCATGGCCCCCGGCCAGCGCGCCATTACCGGCAAAGCCGCCGCCATAAGCGTGACCAGCGTCAGACCGGATGCCCCCAGGACGCCGCCAGCTGGTCGCGGGCTGACCGATCCAGACATGGCCGATCATCGCCCAGGGAAAGCCGGTCAGGATCACCCCGCGCATACCTTCGGTCACGGTAAAGGCCACGACAAAGCCCAGGGCCGGGTTCGGGGCCCGCACTGCAATGGCCGCCGCAACCGCCCAGAACAGCGCCAGCCCCGCTGACAGGAAGACCACCGCGAAAGGTGCCATCCAGCCATGCCGGGCAATGTCGATCAGAAACGGCTCGACGATCCAGGACAAAGCCAGGGCGAAATACCCCGTCCCCGCCGCCAGCCCCAGCCAGAAGCCGGACCTTGGCCCTTCGGCCGCGGCAATCAGCCAGATAAGCGCCGCCAGCCCCGCAACCGTAAACGGGACAAGACCCCAGGGCGCCTGCCCCAAAGCAATCACCAGCCCCAGCGCAAAGGCCATCGCCACCCGGCGTCGCGGGGTCAACCAACGGGACAACCGGTCCAGGGACATGCGTCAGGCAGCGCCGCTTTGGGCCGCAGGCAACCGCACGCGAAGCCGCTTGATCCGGCGCGGGTCGGCATCGACGATCTCGAACTGCACGCCGCTCTCGTGGTCCACCACCTCGCCCCGCGCGGCACCCGTCCGCTGCGCAGAAAGACCAGACCGCCCAGCGTGTCGATCTCTTCATCCTCTTCGTCGGTCCGCAAGGCAATGCCCAGCCCGGCCTCGATCTCTTCCAGGGGGGCGGTCGATTGCGCGAGAATCACCCCCGGCTTTTCTTCCTTCCAGAGCGAACCTTCGTCTTCGTCATGCTCATCCTCGATCTCGCCGATCACGGTTTCGATCAGGTCCTCGATCGTGACCAGGCCATCAACCCCGCCGTATTCGTCAATGACCAGCGCCATGTGCACCCGTTCCTTCTGCATCTTCTGCAAAAGAACGCCCGTCGGCATCGACGGGGGCGCATAAAGGATCGGCCGCAACAGCCGCTTCAGGCTAAACCGCCCGCTGGCCCCGAAGCCATGCTGCAGGGCGAGGTCCTTCAGAAGAACCAGCCCCTGCGGATGGTCCAGCGTGCCCTTGTAGACCGGCACCCGGCTGAAGCCATGTTCGCGGAAAACCTCGACCAGCTCATCCTTGCCGATGTCCAAGGGCACCGCGATGATCTCAGCCTTGGGCATGGCCACATCGTCCACCCGCATCCGGCGCAAGGCGCCCAGTCCAGACGCAAGGCCCGGCGCGGGTTGCACCAAGGGCTGGTTTGCATCGGCTGTGTCGGGAGCAGGGCTGAAAGCGGAAAGAAGCCGAC
>JAAUPC010000077.1 GCA_012036325.1 Paracoccaceae bacterium | reverse complement strand
TGATCGGGATCTTGATGTCGGGCTCGGCTTCCTTCGGGATCGTCACATAGGCGACAAATCCCGCGAGCAGCAGGAATGCCAACGTGACGATGGTCAGCCGCGCATGACTGATGGCGTAGTCGATGAGCGCAAACATGACGCGACCTTCCGCCGTCTAGCGCTGGGCCGCCTGCGCGCGGGCGGCGGGATCAACCAGATCCAGCTTGTTCCAGACTTCTAGCACGGGCACGGCCGGTTTGACGCCGAGGGCGGTCAGGATCTCGACCACGTCTTGCGCCTGTTCAGCGGATTCGGGGTGGCTGATGTCGCGGACATGAAGGATGAGGTCAGCCTCAAGCACTTCCTCCAGGGTCGCACGGAAGGCGGCGACAAGCTGAGTTGGCAGGTCAGAGATGAAGCCCACGGTGTCCGAGGCGATGATCTTGCGCCCGGCCCCGCCATCGGGCGCGGGCAAGGTGATGCCGCGCATCGTGGGGTCGAGGGTGGCGAAAAGCATGTCCTTGGCCAACACTTCAGCCCCGGTCATGCGGTTGAAAAGCGTGGACTTTCCGGCGTTGGTGTAACCGACCAGCGCCACCAGCGGGAACGGGACCTTGCGGCGCGAGGCACGGTGCAGTTCGCGGGTTTTCACCACGCGGTCCAGCTGGCGTTTGAGGCGGATCACCTGATCGTCAATCGCGCGGCGGTCGGCTTCCAGCTGGGTTTCCCCCGGGCCCCCGACAAAGCCGAAGCCGCCGCGCTGGCGTTCCAGGTGGGTCCAGGCGCGGACAAGGCGTGTGCGCTGGTAGGAAAGGGCCGCGAGTTCGACTTGCAGCACCCCTTCCCTTGTACGGGCGCGGTCGGCGAAAATCTCAAGGATCAGGGAGGTGCGGTCGAGGAGTTTGACGCCCCATTCCTTTTCCAGATTGCGCTGCTGGACGGGGGAGACGGTGCCATCGACCAGCACGAGTTCAATCTCATCGGCCTTGAAGCGGGCCTTGAGGTCTTCGACCTTGCCGGACCCGATCAGCGTGGCGGGGTTGGTGCGGGCTAGGCGCACCACCTCGGCCCCGCGGATATCAAGCTCTGGCAGGGCGGCGGCGAGGGCCACGGCTTCGGCCAAGCCATGTTCGGGCAGGCGGCGGGCATTGGCGGCCTTCAGCGCCGGATGCAGGACATAGGTCCGCGTTGGCTGCGCGGCGGTGTCGCGCAACCGTTGGCCTGCCCGGTCCTTCAGGAGGTCAGCGTCGTCCTGATGATCGGCGGAGATCAGTCTTCCCCTTCGTAGAGGCTGATCGGAGCGCCGGGCATGATGGTGGAAATCGCGTGCTTGTAAACAAGCTGAGATTGTCCATCGCGGCGCAAGAGCACGCAGAAGTTGTCAAACCAGGTGATGACCCCCTGAAGCTTGACACCGTTGATAAGGAAGATCGTTACCGGAACTTTCGCCTTCCGCACATGGTTGAGGAAGGCGTCTTGCAGGTTTTGCTTGTCGGCGGCCATTGCTTTTTTGCCTTGTTTTTCTATCGCTTCACTGTCGCTTCATTGGCGTGGCTGCGGTGTTTTTATACCAGCCCTGTCGTCACCGCCTAAGACGGCCTGTTTCAAGTATGATGCGGCTTTCAGGGAGATTCCAGCGCAAAAATCAGGCTGTTACGCGATCAACCTTCCGCCGGGTCTAACGACGCCGCGCGCGGGCAGGATCAGGGCCAGAAGGGCCAGTGTTTCCAGCCGCCCGACAATCATCGCCATCCCCAGCGCCAGCTTCACCGAGGGGCCAAGATCCTCATAGGCGATTGGCAGACTGGCACCGTAATCGGCCAGCTGGCCGGTTGTGGTCAAGGCGGCGATGCCAAGGACGAGGGCCTGTTCAAAGGGCACGCCCAGCAGCGTCAGGCTGGCAGTGACAAGGGCGATGGTGAAGGCGAAGAGCATGAAGAAGACCCAGGCCAGCTGCGCCCCCTCTTCGCGCAGGCGTCGGGCATCGCCACCGCCCCGGCCGATGGAATTGGGGTGGATGATCCGCTCCAGCTCACGCTCACCATGGCGCAGAAGGGCATAGACGCGGAGGAGTTTGACCCCCCCGGCCGCCGTGGCGGTGCCGCCACCGATGATGGCCAGGGCCAGAAGGATCATGCCCGGCGTGCCGATGCCGGACCATTGCGCGGCGGTCTGCCATCGGCCGAGACATAGCCGGTGGTGGTCAGAAAGGACGCGGCGGTGAAGAGGATGCCCCAAAGGGCGGCCAGGGCACGGGGGGCGGATTCCTCGACCCCGGTGGCTTCGGCGACGAACCAGTGGCGGAGGAACAGGATCGTGGCGACAGTGAGCACGATCAGCGCTGCAAGGCGCAGTTCGGGGTCACCCGGCAGCAGGCGGTGCTGAGCGGTGGGGCCAAGGCCCGGCAGCGCGCGGCGGGTGATGGCGAAGATCAGGAAGGCGAAGATCAGCATCTCACCAACGATTCCCGCCCCTGCCCCGGCCAGACCGGCCTGCCCCGAGATGCCGGAGGTGGAGAGGGTGCCCATGGCATGGATCAGCGCGGTGGTCGCCCCTTCGCCGGCAAGGATGAGGCCGATCCAGAGGACCAGCGTCAGGCCGGTGAAGATCGGGAACAGCTGGAAGGTATAGCGGGTCAGCCGGTCGGAGGGTTCAAACCCACCCGCAGCCTGGGCCGCCCCGAAGGCCCGCGCCCGGGCACGCGGCCTGAAGCAACCTCGGACCCGCCAAGGTTCAGGGGGGCAAGGATGGCGTAGGCCGCCAAAAGGACCATGAAACCGCCATACCAGCCCACCGTCGCGCGCCAGAGATGGATGGTGTCCGACAGCCGTTCGGCCGGATAGACCGAGGCGCCGGTGGTGGTGAAGCTGGAGGTCATCTCGAACCAGGCGTTCACCAGGCTGGTGTCGGGCAGCGCTTCCCGCAAGGGCAGGACCATGGCCACCGGCAGCAAGAGATAGGCCAGGACAAGCGAGGCCAGATGACTGCGCGCTGCGTCGCGCGGGCTGAAGGCGGCGGTGGCGATGCCCAGCATGACCGTCAGGATCAGAAGGATGAGCGCAGCGTAGAAGAAGGCGCGGGCAAGGTCGCTTTGATCGGTCGCCACGGCGTGCAGCGCGGGGATCAGGGTCAGGCAGCCGGTGACCCCCAGAAGCACGACCAGAAGCGGCAGTTCGGCCAGACGGGCAAGCATCAGAAGAAGTCGATCGAGACCTGCAGGAGGCGCTCAACCTCGGGCACGTCCTTGGCCATGGCGAAAAGGGCGATGACGTCGCCCGCCTCGATCCGCAGGTCGCCGGTGGGTTTCAGGACCTTTTCGCCCTTCATCACCGCGCCGACGAGGACGCCTTCGGGAAATTCGATATCCCGCACCAAGCGGCCGGAAAGGGGCGAGGTGGAGAGGACCTGCGCCTCGATCATCTCGGCCTCGGCGTCGCCGATAGAATAGACGGCGCGCACCCGGCCATGGCGGATGTGGCGGAGGATCGAGGAAACCGTGGTGGCGCGGGGGTTGATGTAGGCGTCAATCTCCAACGGGGCCATCAGAGGGGCAAGCGTCGGGTCGTTCACCAGGGCGATGGTCATCTGGCAACCGGCCTGCTTGGCGCGGACCGAGACAAGGAGGTTGGTCTTGTCGTCATCGGTCACCGCAAGGATGGCATCGGCGCGGTCGATGGCGGCTTCCATCAGAAGGTCGATATCCATGCCGTCGCCATGCAGAACAATGGTGCGTTCCAGCGTGTCGGCCGCATGTTCGGCGGTGGCGCGGTCCTTTTCGATGATCTTGGCGCGGACCCGGTCTGTGCGTTTTTCAAGCGCGCTGGCCACGGCCAACCCGACGTTGCCGCCACCGATGATGACGATGCGTTCCTGTTTCTTAGTCTTCTTGCCGAAGATTTCCAAGGCGCGGTTGACGTCCTCGATATGGGTGAAGACGTAGATCTGATCTTCGGCCAGAAGCTGATCCCCGGCTTCGGGGGCAAAGAGGCGCCCCTCTCGCCGGATGCCGACGACGATGGCGCGGAGGGTGGAGAAAAGCTCATTCAGCTGGCGGAGGGGGGTGTTCAGGACCGGGCAATCTTCGGAGAGCTGGATGCCCAGAAGCTGGGCGCGGCCGTTCATGAAGCTTTCGGTGTCAAAGGTTGCCGGGGCGGCAATGCGCTGCAGCGCGGCCTCGGCCACCTCACGCTCTGGCGAGATTACCACGTCGATGGCCAGCTGGTCCTGATTGGTCAGGTCGCCATAGAGGGCATCAAGGTAGTTCTGCGCGCGGATGCGGGCGATCTTTCTGGTGATGTTGAAGATGGAATGGGCCACCTGGCAGGTGACCATGTTCACTTCATCCGAATGCGTGGCGGCGATCAGCATGTCGGCGTCACGCGCCCCGGCCTTTTCCAGAACGTCCGGATGGCTGGCAAAGCCGACAACGCCCTGGACGTCCAGAGTGTCGGTCGCGCGGCGGACAAGGTCGGCGTTCATGTCGACGAGGGTGACGTCGTTCTTCTCGCCGGCAAGGTGGCGGGCGATCTGCCAGCCAACCTGGCCCGCCCCGCAGATGATGACTTTCATCGTTGTCCCCGCGCATCCCCGTGGGGCACTGCATGTCAGATCAGAGGGTGAGGGTCAATCGGGGGAGCGCCCTGCCGATGCCCCGGGAGGGCCAGCCCTCCCGGACCCACCCGGGATATTTGGGGACATAGAATGCCAGATCTTTTTTCGTGGTCGGCGTCAGTCTTCGTAGTCGGTGAAGCCGCGGGCGCCGCCCCGGGAATTGCCGACCACGCCGAGGGATTTCAGTTTGCGGTGGAGCGCGGAGCGTTCCATGCCGACAAAGCTGGCGGTGCGGCTGATGTTGCCGCCGAAGCGGTTGATCTGGGTGAGGAGATATTCCCTTTCGAAGAGTTCACGCGCTTCGCGCAAGGGAAGGGCTGCGATAGCACCCGAGAGGGGCAGGCCGCCGCTGTCGGCATCTGACTTCGGCTCGGCACCCGGCAGTTCATGTGCCTCAATCGGGCCGGAAGTGTCGCCCAGGATCAGCACGCGTTCCACCATGTTGCGCAATTGGCGGATGTTGCCGGGCCAGGGCATGGTCTGCAGCATCGTCTCGGCCTCAGGGGTGAAGGCGCGGGCGGGCAGGCCTTGGGTCTTGTGAAACCAGCCGATGAAATGGCGGGCGAGGTCGGGGATATCCTCGCAGCGTTCGGAAAGGGCGGGGACCGGGATCGGGACCACGTTGAGGCGGTCGTAGAGTTCCTGGCGGAAGCGGCCCATGCCAATCTCGGACCGCAGATCGCGGCAGGTGGAGGAGATGACACGCAGGTCCACCCGGACCTTGTCGGTGCCGCCCGCGCGGGTGAACTGCTGTTCGGTCAGGACACGCAAGATTTTCCCCTGGGTTCCCAAGGGCATGTCGGCGACCTCGTCAAAGTAGACCACCCCGCCATGGGCCTGTTCCAAGAGGCCCGCTTCCACCCCGCGTTCGGGGGTTTCGCGGCCAAAAAGCACCTCTTCCATCCGTTCGGGTTCGATGGAGG
The DNA here is from genome assembly GCA_012036325.1 of Paracoccaceae bacterium. Taxonomy (GTDB): domain Bacteria; phylum Pseudomonadota; class Alphaproteobacteria; order Rhodobacterales; family Rhodobacteraceae; genus Tabrizicola. The sequence goes on along the minus strand of JAAUPC010000077.1, from coordinate 6,192 downwards.
CGGAGGAGACGGTGACGAAGGGGGCCGAGGCGCGGTTGGAGTTGGAGTGGATATAGCGCGCGGCCATTTCCTTGCCGGACCCGGGTTCGCCGGTCAGCATGACGCGGCCGTTCGATTTGGTCACCTTGTCGAGGTTTGATTTCAGCGTCTTGAAGGCGGCGGAATTGCCCAGCATCTCGGCCGAAGCGACATCGCGGCGGCGCAGGTCCTGGTTTTCCCGCCGGAGCCGTGAAGTTTCCATCGCGCCGGCGACAACGACCATCAGCTGGTCAATGTTGAAGGGCTTTTCGATGAAGTCATAGGCGCCCTGCTTGATGGCTGCGACGGCAATCTCAATGTTGCCATGGCCCGAGATGATGACGACGGGCACATCCGGGTTGTCGCGCTTCACCGTCTTCAGGATGTCGATGCCGTCCATCCGGCTGTCTTTCAGCCAGATGTCCAGAATCATCAGCGACGGGGGTTCGGCGTTGATTTCGGCCATGCAGTCGTCGGAATTCGCGGCAAGGCGGACGGTATAGCCTTCGTCCTGCAGGATATCGCCGACCAGTTCGCGGATGTCCTGTTCATCATCAACGATCAGAATGCTCATGCTTTCACCTCTTGGCCCGCGCTGTCTTGCGGGGTCTTTTCGGGCTGGGTTTGGGATTTGGGCTTGCGGCGGGCCGCGCGGGGCAGCCGGATTTCGGCCATGGCACCAGGGTGGGCGTCTGGCGCAAAGGGCGGCGCGTCAAGAAGGGCAAGGCTGCCGCCATGTTCCTCAATGATCTTCTTGACGATGGGCAGTCCAAGGCCGGTGCCCTTGTCGCGGGTGGTGACGTAGGGCTCAAAGAGGCGGGCGCGGTCGGGCGGCAGGCCGGTGCCGTTGTCCATGATGCGGATGACGGCTTCGCTGTCATCGGCGTCCAGCGTCACGCGGATTTCGGGGATGAAATCGGCGGGTGCCGAGGTTTCGCGGTAGGCCTCGATCGCTTCGCCAGCGTTCTTGATCAGGTTGGTCAGGGCCTGGCCGATCATTGTGGCGTCAAGGTCCAGCATCAAGGGACCCGCTGGAATGGTCTTGGTGAAGCGCACCCCGGGCTGGCCGTTTTCCTGCAGAAGGACCGCGCCGCGCAAGAGATCCGCCAGATCGCAATCGCGGCGGTCGGGTTCGGGCATGCGGGCGAATTTGGAAAACTCATCCACGATCCGGCGCAGGTCGCCCGTCTGGCGCACGATGACATCGGTCAATTGCTCCAGATCGTCATGGTCGCGGACTTGCGTCGCGAACTTGCGCTTGATGCGTTCGGCGGAAAGCTGGATCGGCGTCAGGGGGTTCTTGATTTCATGCGCGATGCGGCGGCGACGTCGCCCCAAGCGGCCATGCGCTGCGCAGAGACGAGGTCGGTCACGTCATCGAAGGCCACGACATAGCCTTCAAGCTTGCCATCTTCGTTGCGGCGGACCGACATGCGCACGAGCAGGCTTTCGAGCTTGCCCTTGCGGGTCAGGCGCACCTCTTCCTGCATGGCGGTGGTGCCGCTGTCACGCAGGCGGTCAAAGAGGGGGCCGAACTCTGGTACGGCGGCAGCAATGGGCATGTCGGACTGGCCATCGCCGAAATCCAGCAGCCTTTCGGCGGCGCGGTTCACGAAGTCGATGTCGCCGTCGCTGTCCAGCCCGATCACTCCGGCGGTGACGTTGGACAGAACCGAATCGAACAGGCGGCGGCGGCGTTCGGTCTGGGCGTTGCTGAGCAAAAGCGCCTCACGCTGGCCTTTCAGCTGGCGGGTCATCTGGTTGAAGAGGCGGCCGAGGGAGGCGATTTCGTCATCCCCGACATCTTCGGTGACCTGCACGTCCAGATCGCCGCCCCCTACCCTTTCCGCAGCACCCGCCAGCCGCCCCACAGGCCGCGAGAGGCGTTCGGCGAACCACAGGCCCAGCCAGACGGCGGCAAGGATCAGGATCAGTGCGAAGCCAAGGTAGATCAGGCCGAAGTTGAACAGAAGCCGCCCGCGTTCGCTTTCCAGCTGGTTGTAAAGCTGCACCGTCGCTTCGGTTTCATCGAGGAGCGACAGGATGGAGCCGTCAACCGCGCGGTGATGTAGAGATATCGGTCTGGATAGGCGTCCAGCCGCACAAGGGCACGGAATTCGTCACGCGGCCAATCGGGGATGAGGACGGTGTTGCCGTCGCGGGCACTGGCAAGCGTCGCCTCGCTGATCGCTTCGAAATCGAAAAGATAGGACCGGTCACCCCGGACTTTCAATGCGCCCAGACCATCGACAAGGTAGGCCTCTTTCAACCCGCGCTGGACCACATCCTGAAACTGGCTGAGGAGCGGGCGCAGCTGGTCTTCGTTCAGGCGCGGGGTGCGGCGTTTGGCTTCGTTCAGGTAGGTCGCAAGGGCCTGCGCGTCTTCGGCCAGATCTTCGCGCTGTGCTGCCTCATAGGCCTGGGCGGCGGCGAGGGACGAGCCGACGACTGACCGGACCCGGTCGGAAAACCAGCCCTCAAGCCCGATGTTGATCGAGAGGACGGCAAAGACCGCGACCAGAACCGTGGGCACCAGCGCGATCAGCATGAAAACGCCCGAAAGCCGCATGTGGAGCCGCGACCCGGCCGAGCGGGACCGCCGGTCAGCGATCAGACGCATGACGCGGGCCAGCACCAGGGCCGCGATCAGCATGACGTAGATCAGGTCGGCCAGCAGGATCAACCGCAATGTGGGCGAGGCTGCATCCTGGTTGAACACCCCCATCGCCAGGAAGGTGGCGACGGCAAGGACAGGGCCAAGAAACACTAGGCCAAGCGTGACGGCCGTCTGCACCCGCCGCTGCCGACGCAGCCGCGAGAAACGTGCCCAGACATCGCTTTGAACGACGCGATCCAACCTTCCCCGCCCGTTAACGGGGGTCTCTCCCCCACTGACCCACTATATCTTGATGTGGGCCGGGGTGAAACCGGAAAGACACATGTGGCGTGGCGGCGTTACATCAATTTCCGGCGACGGGTCACGCGGATGTCCAGATCAGTGATCTTCTTGCGCAGGGTGTTGCGGTTGATGCCCAAGAGATCGGCGCATTTGGCCTGGTTGCCGGCGGTGGCATCAAGGGCGATTTCGATCAGGGGCATCTCAACCTCGCGCAGGATGCGCTGGTAGACGCCTGCGGGGGGAAGCTGCCCGCCGTGCAGATCGAAGTAGCGTTTCAGATGGCGCGCGACCGAGGCGGAGAGTTTCTCGCCCCCGCCACCATCGGCACGGGGTTCGGGGCTGGGCTGGTTGCCAAGGACCTGCTCCACCTCCATCCGCGAGATTTCGGATTCCGACGCGGTGACCAGCAGGCGGCGCAGGGTGTTTTCCAGCTGGCGCACGTTGCCGGGCCAAGAGTAAGCGCGCACCAGTTCGGTGGCGTCAGGCGACAGGCGACGGACGGTGCCAAGGTCACGTTCCCCCTTGGCAAGGAAGTGGTCGGCCAGCAGCGGGATGTCATCCACCCGTTCGCGCAAGCTGGGGACATGCAGGCTGACCCCGCCTAGGCGGTAGTAAAGGTCTTGGCGGAAGAGCCCGGCCTCCATCCGCGCGGCAAGGTCGGACTGGCTGGTCGACATGATCCGGGGCGCGTTGTCGCCCAGAAGGTCCAGCATCCGCACGACGCGGGCCTGGGTGTCTTCGTCGAAATCAGCCACCTCGTCAAAGACGATGGAGCCGCCGCGTGCCTTGGCCATCAGGGTGGAGGGGCCGTCAACGCCTTGCAGGTCCGGGCTTTGCGCCACGACGAAAGGCAAGGTGCGGCGGTCAGAGAAATCGTGGATCGCGCGGGCGATCAGCGATTTGCCGGTGCCGCTTTCGCCGGTGATCAGGACCGGAAGGTCGGTGTTCATCACCCGCGCCACCAGCCGGTAGAGCGCCTGCATCGCGGGCGTGCGGCCGACCAGCGGCAGGTCATCGCCCGCATCGCGGGGGGCGACCACCACCTTGGGCGCGCGGCGCTTCTGTTCCAGCGCCTTTGAGGAGCGTTTCATCAGGTCAGGCAAGTCGAAGGGTTTGGGCAGATAATCAAACGCCTCAGCCTCAGCCGCCTGAATGGCGGTCATGATGGTGTTCTGGGCGCTAATCACGATCACCGGCAGGCCCGGGCGCATCTTCGAGATTCGGGGCAGCGCATCAAGGCCGTTGCCGTCGGGCATGATGACGTCGGAAATCACCAGATCGCCTTTCCCTTCCTCAACCCAGCGCATCAGCGTCATGAGGGATGAGGTCGCATGGACCTTGCAGCCCGCACGGGTCAGCGCCTGGGTCAGGACCGTGCGGATCGTGCGGTCGTCATCGGCGACAAGGACGGTGCCATCCATTACTTCGCTTCCTTCTTCCTGTCGCGCGGCGCCATGGGCAGCGACACGCGAAATACGGTGCGACCGGGGGCGGAATCGACCGAGATCCAGCCTTCATGGTCAGAGATGATTTTCGAGACGAGGGCGAGGCCAAGCCCGGTACCGTTTTCACGGCCCGAGACGAAGGGCTCGAAGATGGATGCCGCGATTTCCGGCTTGATGCCGGGGCCGTCGTCGACGATCTCGACGTTCAGCGGCAGGGCTGCGGCACCGCCATCCTTGCGGCGGAGGCGCAGGGAAAGGTCATAAAAGGTGTGGAGGCGGATCGTACCGCCGGTCTTGCACGCCTCGGCCGCGTTCTTGATGAGGTTGAGGAAGACCTGCATCAACTGGTCGCTGTCGGCAAAGGTGGGGGGCAGCGAGGGGTCGTAATCTTCTACAATCGTCATGTGGGCGGCGAAGCCGACAAGGGCCGATTTGCGGGCACGGTCCAGGGCATCATGGATGTTCACCGGCTTGCGGTCCGGGGGGCGGATGTTGCCGAACTGTTCGACCTGTTCCAAGAGTTTCACGATGCGGCGGGTTTCTTCGACGATGAGGTCGGTCATTTCCTGGTCTTCGGGCGTCAGGTTCATCGACAGAAGCTGCGCTGCGCCGGAAATGCCTGCGAGGGGGTTCTTGATCTCATGCGCCAGCATTTCGGCCATGCCGATGGCCGAGCGCGCGGCGGATTTCACCCCCATCGAGCGGCCGAGACGATCGGCGATTTCGCGCGGCGACAGGATCAGCATGATGACATCGGGATTGTCATGCATGGGGGCGATATGGACGGTGCATTGCACGGGCGGGCGTTCACCGGTGGTCACATCGACATCGTTGATATTCAAGGGCGACTGGTTCGCCCGCGCCCGGGCCAGCGCCTCTTCCATCGGCGCGTCGATGGCAAGGCGGTCAAAGGCCGGTTGCCCGCGCAGGGCCTTGTCCGAGGTGTTGAGGAACGTCTCAGCCGCCGGGTTCGCCTCAAGGATGCGGCCGTTTGGGTCGATCAGCAGCGCAGGCAGGGGGAGCGAGGCCCAGATGACGCCCGGAACAGGGTAAGGCATTCGGTAGGGCGTCATACGGCAAGCTCCAGCTCGGCGAAGGCTTGTTCCAGAAGCTGGATCACCTCAGCCGGGTCGGTGGAGGTGAGGATCGCCTCACGCGCATGGGGAAGGCCCGCTTCCTCCAGATACCAGCCCAGGTGCTTGCGCGCCATGCGCAGGCCAAGGTCGGTGCCGTAGAAGGTCAGCATGTCGTCATAATGGTCGAGGATCAGCCGGCCGAGCGCCGACCACAGCGCCTGCCAATTGCCATCGATCACGCTGTCGATGCTGTATCCGGTCGGCGATGGGGATGGCGTCGGACCAGATGGACCGCTGGCTGCCGCGTCACGAACAGGACCTGCGCCTCCTCGCGCGCGAACTCGCCGAGCGGAGTGTCCGCGTCGAGGTGCGCGACGAGCGCGAACGGCAAGAGCCACGAATTGTGCTTCGTGTCGAGCAAGAGCCCGTACATCACGCCCGCCACACCCGCCAGCCCGAGAAGACCTACCCGGTGGCGGTCACCATGGCCTCGGTCGTGGTCGCCACGCTGTCGATCCTCGGGAGCCTGGCCATCGCCATCGTGGTGCTCGGGGGTTGGCATCCCGGCCGGTGCTCGGCGCAGCGATAAAGCGAACGGTCTGTATCAGAAACAACAGCGCCAACGGGCCGAAACGATGAACGTCAAGAAACCCCAGTAGAACGCGAAGCCGAAGCCGCACGGGATGGCGAGCCACTTCCAGCCCTCGTCCGCGCCGGACCGCGCGCAATAACCGCCCGGTCAGCAGACGGCATA
>JAAUPC010000076.1 GCA_012036325.1 Paracoccaceae bacterium | reverse complement strand
CGATCCGCCGACACCTCGCGGCCTCGGCTGGGTCGGCGTCGTCGGACCTGGCGTGATCGTCCTCGGTGCGTCCATCGGTGGCGGCGAGTACCTGCTCGGGCCGACCGTCTTCGTCCGCCACGGCCTGACGCTGCTCTGGGTGACGACGATCGCGGTCTTCTTCCAGACGATCTTCAACACCGAGCTGATGCGCTACACGCTCGCCACGGGCGAGCCCGCGTTTACCGGGTTCATGCGCACGAAGCCCGCGCGCGCGTTCTGGTCGTGGTTCTACGTCATCATGTACCTCTTACAGGTGGGCTGGCCGTACTCGGCCGGGCTGTCGCCGCGCGCGGCGTCAGGATCGACCGCAAGGTCCAGCGTCAGAAACCCCTCATTCCGGCCGCGAAACATCGCCAGCGCACGGTGGCTGGGCGTGCTGGACCAAGGCTCGGAATGGGCGAAGTAGTCAGAGAATTTCGCGCCCTCCACCTCTTTCCCCTCAACCACCGTCGAGGTCAGCCGCGCCACCTGCTTCATGTGCCCACGCAACCGGCCAAGAAGGGTGGCATCCTCAGCCAACCCTTCCGCCACGATATCCCGCGCGCCCTCAAGTGCCGCCTTCACGTCCGGCACCGCATCGGTCACATAAGCCACCGCCAGGGCTGAGGGGTCCGCCCCCCGATCCGCAAGGATCGCATCGACCAGCCCCTGTAGGCCGTTCTCCCGCGCGATCATCGCCTTTGTCCGGCGCTTCACCTTGTAGGGCAGGTAGATATCCTCAAGCTCAGCCTTCGTGACCGCCTTGGCAATCGAGGCCTCAAGCGCGTCAGTCATCTTGCCCTGCTCGCGGATCGACCCGGCAATCGCCGTGCGCCGCGCCTCCAACTCTCGCAAATAGACCAGCCGGTCGGCCAGAGTGCGCAGTTGCGTGTCATCCAGACCCCCCGTCACCTCCTTGCGGTAGCGGGCGATGAAGGGGACCGTTGCCCCTTCGTCCAGCAGTGTGATGGCGGCGCCTACCTGGGCAGGCGTGGCAGCAATCTCAATGGCAATGGTGCGGGGGATCAGGGCAAGGCTCATGCGAATCCTACAGGAGGGTCAGGGGCAGGGGTGGCCACCTTAGCCGCCCCGCCCCCGGGGGTGAAGGCCGTCAGCCCGCCCGCCACAAACGTCGCCCCAGATCGCGGATGCGCAGGGCCAGCGACTGGTTGGAAAAGTAGATGGCGAGGATGACCCCCAGGATCGGCCCCGACACCCGCCAGTTGGCCAAAAGCGATTCCACCCACAGCATCGCCCAGCCCGGCACCAGCCCACCAAGGATAGCCCCGGCTCCGCGCACCCAATCGTTGACCGGCGGATTGGCCGTCAGAAACGGCAAGGCCGCCAGCGCCAGCACACACAGGATGGTGACCCAGTTCGTGGCCTTCCTGCGCCGGATCAACTGGCGCAGCCCGGCAACCGCGACCTCGTCCTGCACAAGGCCCGAGGGCATAAGTCCCGCCGACCGACGCCCGCCTTCCGGAAACACCCGAAACTCTGGCGGCAAACCCAAGGGGGCATAACCATCTGCCCCGCTGGCCATCTTCTCAATCACCGACTGGTGCACCACGGGCGCTCCGCCCTCGGCTTTTGACGCACCGACTACACGCGGGGAGTAGCGGTAGACGCTGGCCAACCCCTGCCGCGAATCGTGGATCAGCGCCTGCGGATAAAGCCGCGCGCGGTAGCGGTTCAGCGCATCGGTATCAAAGACCAGTTCTTGCCGCGCCGCCTCATCCGCGATCCAGAGAAGCGGCTGGAACGCGGTTTCGTCATTGGGATAGCCGCCACCCACATCGGAATGGACCCCGGCAAACCAGACCTCCTGCGTTTCCGGCACTGGCTTGCCATCCGGGCGGGGGGACTGGTCAAAGCGGATCGGGTGAAAGCTCAGGCGTTCGTCATCCAGGCTAAGGGCATGGCGCACCTTGCCCACCACCCAGGAACAGCGTCGGTTGCGAAATCTGATCGGCCAGATCAGGCGGTTCCAGACTGACCGAAACTCTTCGACCGGCATCCCGTAAGCCTCAACCGTGTCGAAAAGGCCCATGAAGCGGACCGGCACTGCCCCTGCCCGCCGCTCAGGCTGCAACGCCTCCAGCACCTCAGTATGCAGACGCTGGCCCAAAAGCCGCCGCTTGGCCCAAGTGAACCCGTCCCGCCCCCCCCGGACGACCGAGATCAGCGGATTCATCTGCCAGTGCAGCGGGTTCCAGACCGATTTGCCGGGTCCGACCAGAGGCGCGGTCTGCGTCCGGTAGGCCAGCCAGGCGCCCATCGCGTTCCGGTCCATTTCGGCGCCGGTCACCGGCCGGTCACCGACGTGAACCGGCATCAGCCCTTGCATCGCCACAAGAGCCGCCAGCGTGCGCACCGTGAACGCGCCCCGCGAAAAGCCGAAAAGGTAGATCTCGTCCCCCGGCTGCCAGTTCCAGCACAGGAACCGATACAACTTGCGCACATTCGACGGCACGCCGATCCCCGTCGCCCCGTCGATCAACCGCATCACCGCATTGCCTGAGGTGCCGACGCCAGGAATATACCGCGCCAGTTGCAAAGCGACCCCAGGCCGCTTGTCCAGCGCCTGGTAAAGCCGCCAGACGTTGGATTCCTGCGATGAAAACGCATTGCCCGTGCCATCGGCAAACACCACGATCCGGCGCGGCCTGCGGGTCAAAGGGTTTTCGGTCAAACCATCCTGCACCATAACCTCCTGCAATCTTGCCGATCAAATCGTCGTGGGGAAACAACTCCCGCATGATGTGACAGGATGGCAGAGGTCAGGGCCTGTGCAAGGAAAACCTTGCCCCGGGCAAAGACCAACTGCGCAAGGAAGGGCCAAGGTGATTAAGAGGGGAATGGTACAGCTTCCCCGGCTCGAACGGGGGACCCCCAGATCCACAATCTGGTGCTCTAACCAACTGAGCTAAAGCTGCACTCGCAGGCCTGATACCGCCAGACCGCGCGCGATGCAAGTCTCAGAGCGTGATTTCCCAGTCCTGATCCACCACGTCCTGCCCATAGGCGCGGCCCGGCACCGACCGGACCAGCCGCCAGCCGCTCCGGGCGTAAAGCGCGCAGGCGGCGTGCAGCCCCTGATGCGTCCAAAGGACCATGCGCCGATAGCCGGCCTGCCGGGCAAACCCGACGCAAGTGTCGTGCAACCGCTGGCCAAGACCCAGGCCCCGCGCCTCGGGCACAATCAGGAACAACCGTAGCCTTGCGGTCTGGTCATCCTCCCGCATGCAGGAAATCGTCCCCAGGCGCTGCGGGGCGTCCGGCCCCCCCACCTCGGCGATCCAGCTGTGTTCACGAAGGGTATCGCCCCGGTCAAGCTGGTCCGCCATGATCCGGGCGACCAGCGCTTCAAAGCCTTGGTCATAGCCTTGCTCGCGGGCGTAAAGCGCGCCGTGCTGGCCGATGATCCAGCCGGCGTCACCGGGCTGCAACGGACGGATCGCAACTGCACCCGGCCTTATCAACTGTCGCACCCCTGCCAGCGCTTCGGCCAGCGCCCCACGCCGCTCAGCCGGGATCAGCGCCGCCAGTGCCGTGCGTGACTGTGCAGTGAGGCTTTCCAGCAGCGTTCTGTCCCGCATGGCGTCCAGACGCAAGGAACGCCGTGCCGCCCGTCCGCCTGCCGCATCTACCACGCCGCTGCGCTGCAACCGCGCCAGCATCCGCGACAGTTGCGCCTCGTCCAGGCCCAGTGCCTGCGCCAGCTGCCGCGCGGTCACCGGTCCAGTGGCCCCGATCTCGTGGATCAACCGCACGTCTGCCAAAGCTGCGACCGGATTGCAGATAGCTGCGCCCAGTCAGCCCAAGCGCCCGGGTATAGAACCGGTTGAAGTCACGGATCTGGTCAATAGCGTCCATCCCGCCAGCCTGCCAGATTGCTTGACTAAGTCAAGCATCACCCCTCTGGACAGAGCCCGCCGCCTGCGGTAGCGAATCCTTATGGGGATCAACTCACCAAGCGATATCGCCGCCAACATCCAGATCGGGCCAACCGATACTGGCATGGTCCGGATTTACATCGAGGCGGAAGGCGGCATCGACCTGCCCTTGGACTTTGATCCTGAAGAGGCCGAGGAAATCGCCGAAGAATTGCGCGCCGCCGCAGAAGCCGCCCGCGCGCTGGGGTCCAAGCCGAAAAAGCGCTAGACCGGACCTGACGGTCACTGCAGCGGCCAAAATTCCTTAACCAAGGAATTTGAAAGTTATATTTCTCAAGAAAATTGGGTCGTGCCACCAAAGCTCGGGTCACGCATCCCTTGCAGACGCGCTGCCGCCGTGCGCGCGAAGGTCCGCAGCACGACCTTGCGGCGGGCGGGCGACAGGGCCGCTTCGGGCGCAATTCGCACCACTTCGGCGTCATAGGGGTCTGCCAGAATAAGCCCGGTGCCTTCAGGCAAAAGCTCCACCGGAAAAGCCGCGTCGACCGCCCAGAAGAACCGGTCACACCAGTCAAGATAGCCCTGCCATTTCCGGTCCGACTGATAATCCGCCCGGCCGGACTTGCATTCGACCACCCAAACCTCGCCTCTTGGGCCCAGCGCCATCACATCCACCCGCAGGCCTGCACAGGGCACCAATTCCTCGACACAGACGAAATCCAGTGCCCGCAGACCCCTGCAGACGCCGCGCTGCAGCCGTTGTCCGGGCTGCGCCGGCAAAATTTCCGAAAGGCTGTCGACGTGCTGATCCATCGCGCAATGATGAACCAAAGGTGAACATCTGTCCAGCCTTGCGCCGCCCCCCCATGCGCCCTATCTTCACAAATGGCGGGTGCTGCTCCTCTCGTGCGAGGCCTTTTTTCCAGTGGCCGATAAGCAAACGCATGGGGGCTGGCTCTGACAGGATCCTGGTCCTGTTACCTGGTTCCCACCTGAGACCTCTGGCTCTCGGGAAAATCCCGGCGCTCCACGGTTGCTGCGGGCCCGCCACCCAACCTTTACTGCGGAAATGGAAAACGGGGCAGATTCCCCTGCCCCGTTCCCCGCTGTCTATGGCTTCAGGCCTTAGAAGCCGACGACCAGCGACACGCCAAGACGGTTGTCTGTCTTGATGGCGCGGGCGTCATTGTAGTCGGTCAGATAGCTGACCCGGGTCGACAGCCCTTCCGTGATCTTGAAGTTCACGCCAAGATCGTTGTTCGCCCGCAGCGCCGAATCCGACGACAGAACGTCCGTGTCGTTGGTCACGAACATGCTGTCGCTGAACTCATAAAAGAACCGCGACGAAGCGATGTAGCCGGTTTCAGTCTCGGACTGACCAAGACCATCGCGCAGGTAACTGACGCCGACACCGGCTTGCAGGCGCCAGGCAGTCTGCGGCGTGTTGATCACCCGGTAGCCCGGACCAACGCCGATGAACCCGTCGCGGCTGAACTCATCCGCCCCGAAGGCCAGCCCATCACGTTGCGCACGGGCCAGCGCGAAGGCGTAGAAGCGATCGTTGAAGTAGTAGTTGCCGTCATAGACAGCAAAGATGTCTTCTTCGGTCTTCACGCCCTCGGATTCCGAAAAATCGGCTGCAACGCCAAGGGTCTGCACCCACTGGCCCTGCGCGTAGCGCATGCGCACACCAAGGCTGAAGTCCTGCGTGTCGGTGTTGCCGGTCTGCGCCGAATAGCCCAAGGAGGCGCTGCCGCTGAAGCCGGGCTGGTATTCGGGGAAACCAAACCGCGCTTCGTCGTTCGAGCGGTCCATGTCGTCCGCCACGTCGTCTTCAATGTCTTCCAGACGGTCATTCAGACCGCGGATGCCGGTGACGCTGTCTTGGGCGATAGCAGGCAGCGACAGGGTCATTGCCAGCACCGGAACGGAAAGCAGAAGGTATGCCTTTTTCATGGTCAGTCCTTTCAAGCGAAAGCAGCCCGTCGTGGTGCCGCTTCGGTGAATGGCAGGTAAGTCTCTGATCCTGTTTGGAAAAATTTGAAATTCTTGAGGGGGTCACAAGAATTACTCATGGGGTCGTTCCCTTGCAAAACACAAGCGCCCGCCCCAGTGCGGGGCGGGCGCAGATAAATCAGGGTGTTGGGCGGGCTTTGACCCCGTCGGTTAGGCCCTCAAAGCTGCTCAACCACTTCGGCGGTGTCCTCTTCGGCCCGTGCAACAGCCTCCGACAGTGTCCTTGCTGCAACAGCCTGCAGCGCCGGGTCCATGTCCTCGCGCCAGATCACCCATGAGGGATGTCCGAAAACCGGCGCATCCTTGACCAGGAACACGCTGCCTGCATCCAGGGCCTTTCGTGCATATCGGGCCGGAAGATAGGCCGCAAAGGGCCGGTTCTGCAGATACCAGGCTGCTAGCGTGCCCATCCCCAGGATCAGCTTCGCCTCGGCAAGCTGCGGCAGCGCCTCGTCATGCGCGCGCTGGAACTCTGGGCCCCAGTCGACCATGGCATAGCGCCCGACAACATTGTCCGCCGTTGCATCCGGCCAGGGGCTGACCATGACGAGCTGATCCTCCATCAATGGCTGCGAAGTCAGACCCGGGCGCACCACGTTTTCATAGGACAGAACCGCCTGCACCGCACCCGACAGGATCATCTGGGCCAAGGCATCAGGCCGCGCCATATCGGCCCGGATGACAAGATCCGGCATCTCTTCGCGCAAACGGTCCAGCCAGCGAAAGCCGAACCTCGGCCAAAGCGATGACTGCGCCGCCACCGCCAGCGTTGTCGGTGCACCGTTCATCGCGCTAACCCGCTGCCGCGCCTGTTCCCAGTTGCGCAGGATCAGCGTGGCGAACCCGCGAAACTCACGCCCGGCCGAGGTGAGGGTGACCCCGTCCTTCCGGCGGTCGAACAGCGGTCGGCCCAACTGGTCTTCCAGCCGGTGCACCCGCAAAGACACCGCCGATTGCGTGACGAACAACCGCCCCGCAGCGGCCCCGAAGGACCCGCTCGACGCGACTTCCAGAAAGGTCTTCAACAGTTGCAGATCCAAGTCATCACCTCCGGACGTTCACGTTCGGAAACGTCTGGGATCAGGATAAGTTGCCAAGGTTCCACAGGGTAAGCAGATCGTGATCCGGCAAAGGCCCGCCATTGACGCTGTCCTGCGCAGGACGGTCACTGTCGGGGTTAACGCTGCCGCGCCCTGCGCCGTTTTGCGGTCGCTTCGACCGGGATCGGTATCAGCACGCCGTTCCGCAAGCCCGTGCCGCCGGCCGGGGTGTCATCCTCAGCCATCGCCATGATGCGGAAGGCGAACTGCACCGCGCCAAAGATGATGCCGTTGAAGAACACCATCATCAGGGCCGCGACCCAACCGATGTCGGACCCAAGGATCAGATGACCCACGCCCGCCACATCCAGCCATACGACGCCAGCGGTAAACACCACCGCGATGCCAAAGCCAAACGCCACGCTACGAATGTAAAGACGGACAAGCTCAGGCATCGGAACCTCCATACTGCCTTGCAAAGCTAGGCCTGAGCGGCCCACTTGCCAAGGCTTAGATGACAATTCTTGCGAAACCGTCACGCAGCGCCGTCGACCAGGCTTCGCTCATCGCGCGGAAGGCGGGGTCTCCCGCCTCGATCCGACGCTTCAGCGTGACGCGCAGCGCGTCGCGTTCGATCACCGCCATGTCCAGCGGCATGCCAACCGATAGGTTCGACCGCAGCGTCGAATCCATCGACAGAAGCACCGCCTTCTGCGCATCGGCAATGCTGGTCGAGGGCTTCACCACCCGGTCCAGGATCGGCTTGCCATATTTGTGCTCACCAATCTGCAGAAAGGGCGTGTCCTCGGTCGCCTCGATGAAATTGCCCTCGGGGTAGATCAGGAAGAGCCGCATGCCGCCGCCCTTCCTTTGGCCCGCCACGATCATGCTGGCACTGGCCCCTTGGGCGATAGACAGCTTGTGGTCGATCTCTTCGCGTACCTTCGACAGTTTCTCACCCACGATCTCGGCCACTTTCAGCATCGTCGGCGCCAGCATGATCGAGGTGTCGGGCGTGGCATCCGGGTCATCAATCGCATCATGCAACTGCGCGATGGTGGTTTGCGTCACCGACAGGCTGCCCGCCGTCATGATGACAATCACCCGCTCACCCGGGTCTTCAAAGGTGAACATCTTGCGATAGGTCGAAATGTTGTCGAGCCCCGCATTGGTGCGCGTGTCCGACAAGAGCACCATGCCCTCATTCAGCAAAAGCCCGACGCAGTAGGTCATTCCCGTCTCCCAGATTCCGGCCGCAGCCTATTGGCTTGCCTGCAGGATCGCAACGGTCACATCCATCGCTTCCTTGCCGCCGCCGCGCGCGATGCCACGAATGGGCGCTGCATCCTGTGCATCAAAGCCTGACCCCAACCGGATATAGCGGTCATCCGGGCAGCAGCGGTTCGCCGGGTCAAACCCCACCCAGCCGAGGCCCGGCAGATGCAGTTCCGCCCAGGCATGGGCCGCCTCATGGCTTTGCCCATCGGCATCGGCAAAGAGATAGCCCGAGACATAGCGCCCCGGCAGCCCCCGCACCCGCGCCACCGCGATCAGGGCATGGGCATGGTCCTGGCAGACCCCTTCGCCCAAGGCCAAAGCCTCGGCCGCGGTGGTATGGGCGCTGGTCACACCCGGCCGGTAGGCGATGGCATCGGCAACGGCGGCGCTCCAACGCATGGGGCCAGCGCCCAGGGGATCGGCCCCTTCGGCACTGCGGGCAAGGCTGTCAAGCGCGGTGTCGGCCCGCGTGGGCAGCGTTGCGCGCAAATAGCATTCGGGGGCAGCCGTTTCCTTGTGGCCACGTAGGACGCCGGTCAGATCGACCGTCTCCACCAGGCCTTGCACCCGCACCGTCACCTCGGCCAGGGGGCCAGGAACGGTCCAGGCCTGCACCAGATCCCCCGCCCCATCGCGAAAGACCGAGCCCTTTGCCCCACCGGTCACCGTCACCTCCCAGGCGATGGTCTTCTGCCCGGCAAAGACCGATGGCGTCAGCCGGTGGCTTTGCACCACCGACCGCACCGGCCGGTCATAGTGATAGCGCGTCACATGGTCGACCGTCAGACGCATCAGCGCATCTCTCCGCTGAGGTAAGTGTCATGGATGCCCAGCGCGAGGTCGGCGCTGTCGGCAATGAAGCGGGTCAGGTATTCGTGCAGGCCTTCGTCAAAGATCGCCTCGACCGTGGCCCCCTCAACTTCGGCCAACAAGGCGCGGGCCTTTTCCTGCGCCACCGTTTCGCGGCCATAAGCCTTGGCCACGCGGGCCAGGTGGTTCACCAGCCCGGCTGCACAAGTGGCCAGCGACCGGGGCGATTGCGGGTTCAGGATCAGAAAGTCGGCGATCTTGGCCGCCGTCACGTCACCGCCATAGGCCCAATGAAACGCCCGCTGCGCCCCCATGGCGCGCAGAAGCGTGCTCCACTGATAGTTGTCCAGGCCCGATCCGACGAAATCCACCCGTGGGAGAAGGACATAGTATTTTACATCCATCAGGCGCGCGGTGTTGTCGCCGCGTTCCAGGTAATAGCCGATGTTGAGGAAGTTGAACCCGTCGTTGCGCAAAAGCGTGGCATCGATCGCCCCCCGCACCATCGCTGCATGCCGCATCACCCAATCGGTCAGGCGCGACAATTCAAGTTCCGACCGGGGCGTCCGCTCCAGCGCCTTCAACTCCTGAAAGGCGGTGTTCAGCGCATCCCAGACCTGGGATGTCAGCGCCGTCCGCACGATCCGCCCGTTTTCCCGCGCCGCCGTGAAGCAACTGGCCACCGAAGAAGGGTTGTCATGGTCAAAGAACAAAAAGCTTTCGATGTTGCGCTGGACCGGGTCGCCGTATTTCTTGGCGAAAGACTCCGCCATCCCGGTTGCCTGCAACAAGCTGTCCCATTCGCTGCGATAGCCGTGTGCGCTGGGGATCAGGCTGATCCGGCTGCCCACTTCCAGCAAGCGCGCCACCGTATCGGCCCGCTCCATGTAGCGGGCGATCCAGTAAAGGTTGTCAGCAGTCCGGCTTAGCACGCGTGGCACTCCCCTACCCAAAGCCACGATTTTTCTGCGAAAAATCCCACCTGCAATTCTTCGCAGAAGAATTGTGCGTCCAAGAGCCTCATTCCGCCAGCACCCAGGTATCCTTGACCCCGCCCCCCTGGCTTGAGTTCACCACAAGCGAGCCTTCCTTCAACGCCACCCGCGTCAGCCCGCCCGGAACCAGCTCGATCCGTTCCCCCACCAGGCAATAGGGCCGCAGGTCCACATGCCGCGGGGCCACGCCTTCCTCGACGAAGGTCGGAACCGACGACAGTGCCAGCGTCGGCTGGGCGATGTAGTTGCCGGGGTTCTCCACGATCTTGGCGCGGAACCGTTCCACCTCCTCGCGGCTGCATTTTGGCCCGACGAGCATCCCGTACCCGCCCGAGCCGTGGACTTCCTTCACCACCAGCTCCGGCAGCTTATCCAGCACATATTTCAGGTCGTCCGACTTGCCGCATTGCCAGGTCGGCACATTGTTCAGGATCGGCTCTTCGCCAAGGTAAAACCGCACCATTTCCGGCACATAGGTATAAACCGCCTTGTCATCGGCCACCCCGGCCCCTGGTGCCGAACAGATGCTGACCCCGCCTGAGCGATAGACATCCATCAACCCCGGAATGCCCAGCATGCTATCGGGCCGAAAGCACAAAGGGTCAAGGTAGGCATCATCAATCCGCCGGTAGATCACATCCACCCGGCGCGGGCCTTCCGTCGTGCGCATGTAAGCGTATTCGCCATCGACGAACAGGTCCTGCCCTTCGACCAGTTCCACGCCCATCAGGTCGGCCAGCAGGCTGTGCTCATAATAGGCGGAATTGAAATGCCCCGGTGTCAGGATCACGACCGTGGGCTCACCCTTGCATTTCTTCGGCGCGACGCTGGCAAGTGTGCGGCGTAGCTTTTCGGAATAGCCATCCACCGGCTCGATCCGGTTTTCGCGGAAAAGGCTTGGGAACATCCGCATCATGATCTCGCGGCTTTCCAGCATGTAGCTGACACCTGATGGCGTGCGGCAGTTGTCCTCAAGCACGAAAAACTCATCCGGGCCGGTGCGCACGATGTCGATTCCAACGATGTGGGAATAGACGCCTTTGGGCGGCACAAAGCCTGCCACGGCCTTTTCATAGGCCTCATTCTGGTAAACCAGCCGCCCCGGAATGCGCCCTGCGCGGATGATCTCCCCCCGGCCATAGACATCCACCAGAAAGGCGTTCAACGCCCGCGCCCGCTGCTTGATGCCCTTTTCCAGCTTGGCCCACTCCGCCGCCGCAAAGACGCGCGGAAACATGTCGAAGGGGATCAGCCGGTCCGGATCCCCCCCCTCCCCATAGACGGCAAAGGTGATGCCGATCCGGCGGAAGAGAGCCTCCGCCTCGGCCTGCTTCAGACTGCGCAGTTCCTGCGGCATCGCGGCCACCCAGTCGTCCAGCCGCGCATAGGGGGGCCGCACACCGGTGCCCTGATACATCTCGTTGAACTGCGTCACGCCGGTTCTCCCACACTTCACAGTCAATAGATCAGGCCCGCCCTGCTACGAAAAGGCCCCTCAACCGAAATTCCGCCCGCCATGTGACCATCTGCCCATGTTTTGGGCAGATCACAGCCGCAGCCCACCCATCGCCGCCCTACGCCCCCTTGCACCCGCCCCCGATTTGCTCTTTTCCCAATACTCCCGCCGGAGGCTCCCCAAAACCGCACCC
>JAAUPC010000075.1 GCA_012036325.1 Paracoccaceae bacterium | reverse complement strand
AAATCCATTCACGATGGTCTCAATGGTACTGGGCATTTCTTTGGGGTACTGGATGTGGCGGTCTGGTGTGATCCTGAAGTGTTTGCCGCAGAAGTGGGACGGGCGATCGCAACTTTGAAACAAACTCCCCGCCTAGACCCTGATCAACCCCTTTATTTCCCGGGTGAATTGGCATATCTCACTGAGAAAACCCGTACTGAACAGGGAATCCCGCTACCCGTAGCCCTGGTGCAAGCCTTAGCCAATCACTTTGGCCTAGAGTGTGTGAAGCGACACTTGACCCCCGATCTTTCGCTGCCTGAACAACTTTGAAGTTGCCCTTCCTTCCTGACGTTATTCACCGAGGTCGCCTGACAGCGGCTGGCTTCATCGGCCTCTATCTGCATGGAATTGTGGTGGCGACCCCTGGTGCCTTTTTGAGGCAGTGGACGGCAACCTTTGGGGAGAGCGTTCATGTGAGTCTGTTCTACACATTCTTCTTGGTGAGTAGTCTGACGAGCTTGACCTGGGGCCGCTCTATTCCGAGAAGGCCGTGGCCGAGGGCGTCGATCATCACAAAGCCGATTTGATTTTCGCGGCGGTGCCCTACCGGATCACGGTGCGCGCGGCCCCGACTGGTGCGGTGTCGCGCCCGAAGGCGGGGCAGCGGTTTCGCGAAGGCACGCGGTTGTTCCCGATCCTGGCGGTGACCGAGGCTGACCCCTATGGCCGCTTTCTGACCTGTTTTGCCCGCGAGGAGGTGGCGACATGAGCTATGCAGCAGCCGCGGCCCTGCAGACCGCGATCTTTCAAAGGCTGTCGACCTTCCCGGCGCTGGCCAGCGTCGCGATCTACGACGCTGTCCCGCCGAATGCGACCGGCACTTTCGTGTTGATCGGCCCCGAAGAGGCGCGGGACCAGTCTGACAAAAGCGGTGCAGGGGCGGATCATCAACTGTTCATCAGCGTGATCACCGATGCGACGGGGTTCCTGTCGATCAAGACCATAGCGGCCGACATCTCTGACGCGTTGATCGGGGTGCCGCTGACGCTGACCCGGGGCGCGCTGGTGCAACTTTTGTTCCTGCGCGCTTCGGCCCGGCGGATTTCCGAGGGCGAGACGCGGCGGATCGACCTGACCTTCCGCGCGCGGGTTCAGCTTTAGCGCTTTTCAATCATCTCAAGACGGAGAACGGACATGGCTGTGCAAAGCGGCAAGGACTTGCTGATCAAGATCGACCAGACGGGGGATGGCCAGTTCGTGACCATCGCCGGTCTGCGGGCGACGCGGATCAGCTTCAACACGGAATCGGTCGATGTCACCAGCCTGGAAAGCCAGGGTGGCTGGCGCGAGCTTCTGGCCGGGGCAGGGGTCAGATCGGCCTCGATCTCGGGCTCGGGCGTGTTCCGGGACGAAAACACCGATGAGCGCGCGCGCCAGGTGTTCTTCAACGGTGAAATCCCGGACTTTCAGGTGGTGATCCCCAGTTTCGGCGTGATCGAAGGGGCGTTCCAGATCACCTCGATCGAATATGCGGGCAGCCACAATGACGAGGCGACCTATGAGATGTCCATGGCCTCGGCCGGGGCGCTGACCTTCACGGCGCTTTGATGGCCAATCCCTGGACAGGTGAAGTTGCGATCTGGCTGGACGGCCAGCGTCATGTGGCAAAGCTGACGCTGGGCGCATTGGCCGAGCTTGAGGACACGCTAGAAACCGGATCGCTGGTTGACCTGGTGGAACGGTTTGAAAGCCAGCGGTTCCGCACCCGGGATGTGCTGGCGCTGATCGTCGCTGGTCTGCGGGGCGGTGGCTGGCAGGGCACGACGGCTGATCTTCTGCGGGTCGAAATTGGCGGTGGGCCGGTTGAGGCAGCCCGGGCGGCGGCGGAACTGCTGGCACGGGCCTTCTCATTGCCGGGCGAGCCATGAGCGGGATCGACTGGCGGGGCCTTCTGCAGGCGGGGCTGCATGACCTGCGGCTGGAGCCGGCGGTCTTTTGGCGGCTGACCCCGGTCGAGTTGAGACTGATGCTGGGGCGGGAGCAGATGGTTCCGCCCCTGACACGCGCGCGGCTGGCGGAACTGGCCGCCGCGTTCCCCGATACACGGAAAGGTCTGGGCGATGGCGGATATCGGAACGATGCAGGAGCAACTGGAGGCGCTGGAAGCGCAGCTGGGGTCATCCGTGTCGATGGTGGCGGCGTTTGATGGCGAGTTGGCCAGAATGCGCGAAACGATGGTCTTTACCGGACGCGAGGTGAACACCCTGTCCAGCGGGATCAGCGGAGGTTTGCGCAAGGCGTTCGATGGGCTGATCTTCGACGGAATGAAGCTGAATGACGCGCTGAAGACCGTCGCGAACACCATCGTCGACAGCGTCTATTCCATTGCGTTGAAGCCGGTGACCAACGCCTTGGGCGGGCTTTTGGCGCAAGGTGTGTCTGGCCTGGTGGGGGCGGGCATGCCCTTTGCCGCGGGTGGGGCGTTTTCCCAAGGCAAGGTGATGCCCTTTGCACGGGGGGGCGTTGTGTCGTCCCCGACCACCTTCCCGATGCGGGGCGGGCGTGGCCTGATGGGGGAGGCCGGGCCTGAGGCCATCATGCCGCTGGCACGCGGGCCAGACGGGCGGTTGGGCGTGCAGGCAGGGGGCGGGCGGGCGGTGAACGTCGTGATGAACATCACCACGCCGGACGTCCAAGGGTTCCAACGCAGCCAAAGCCAGGTAGCTGCCCAAGTCAGCCGCGCATTGGCGCGCGGCCAGCGCAATCGGTGAGGACGGATCATGGCTTTTCACGAGATACGCTTTCCGACCAATGTGAGCTTTGGATCGGTCGGCGGACCAGAGCGCCGGACAGAGATTGTCACGCTCGCCAATGGCTTTGAAGAGCGCAACAGCCCTTGGGCCCAGTCGCGCCGCCGGTATGACGCGGGTCTTGGACTGCGGTCGCTGGACGATGTCGAGACGCTGATCGCGTTCTTCGAGGCGCGCATGGGCCAGCTGCACGGGTTTCGCTGGAAAGACTGGTCAGACTACAAATCCTGCGCGCCCTCGTCGGTTCCGGCGCCGGATGACCAGGAAATTGGCATCGGCGACGGGATCAGGACGGTTTTTCAGCTGCAGAAGACCTATGCTTCGGGCCTGCAAACCTATGTCCGGCCGATCCTGAAGCCGGTTGCGGGCAGCGTGCGGATCGCCTTGGCGGGCGACCCGAAAGTGGAAGGCCTGGAATACTCGGTCAATGTCGAGACCGGGGAGGTCACCTTTGTGCTGGCCCCGGCTTTGGGTGCCAGGATCCAGGCCGGGTTCGAGTTTGACGTGCCGGTTCGGTTTGACACGGATGTCATCCAGACCTCGGTCGCGTCGTTCCAGGCGGGGGATGTGCCTTCGGTTCCGATCGTGGAGGTGCGGCTATGACGGGCGAAGCGCTTTACGCGCACCTGGAAAGCGGCGCGACAACGGTTTGCCGGGCCTGGACGGTGCGGCGGACCGATGGGCTGCTGCTGGGCTTTACCGATCACGACCGCGACCTGACGGTGGATGGGGTGCTCTGCCGGGCTGAC
Organism: Paracoccaceae bacterium; assembly: GCA_012036325.1. GTDB lineage: Bacteria > Pseudomonadota > Alphaproteobacteria > Rhodobacterales > Rhodobacteraceae > Tabrizicola. The sequence continues at coordinate 8,217 of JAAUPC010000075.1, read as the reverse complement.
ACAGGCCTGACGGCGCGGGCCTTGCAGCAGACCACGGGGTTGTCGGTCGACAACTCGGAAGCCGCGGGGGCGTTGAGCGATGCCTCGATCCGGGAAGCTGACCTGTTGGCTGGCCGGTTCGATGGGGCGGAAGTTCGGGCCTATCTGGTCAACTGGGCCTCACCCGGGGATTGGATCGAACAGTTCCGGGGCAGCTTTGGCGAGATCACCGCGCGGGCGGTGCCTTTCGGGCCGAATTGCGCGGCTTGACCGAGGCCCTGAACCGTCCGCAAGGATTTGCCTATCTGCCAGCCTGCTCGGCCGTTTTGGGCGATGCGCGCTGCCGGTTCGATACCACCCTTGCAGGCTACTTCCACGAGGGGATCGTCCTGTCAGTCGAAGATGCCCGCATCTTCACCTGCGCACCCTTGCCGGGCTTTGACGAAAGGTGGTTTGAACACGGGCGGTTCGAGATGCTGACCGGGGCGGCGGCTGGCCTTTTTGGGGCCGTCAAGAACGACCGGGAACGCGTGTCCGGCCGCGAGGTAGAGCTGTGGCAATCGCTTGGGGCGGATGTCCTGCCGGGCGACAGTTTTCGCATGATCGCGGGGTGCGACAAGGCAGCGGCAACCTGCCGGGGAAAATTTGCCAACTTTCTGAACTACCGCGGATTTCCGCATATTCCGGGCGAAGATTGGCTTGCCTCATATCCGGGACCTGACCGCCCCGGCACGGGAGGCGCCCGGCTGCCGGCGAGCGGCGCGTGAGCCAGGCTGAGCGGGTTGTCCACGAGGCGCGGCAATGGATCGGGACACCCTATCTGCACCAAGCCTCGGTCAAGGGGGCGGGAACGGATTGTCTGGGTCTTTTGCGGGGCGTGTGGCGCGCCCTTTTTGCGGAGGAGCCCGAAATCGTTCCGCCCTACACCGAAGATTGGGCCGAGCCGTCGCGGCGCGAGGTGCTGATGGAGGCGGCCAATCGCTGGCTGGTGAGCAAACGGCTGGCCGATGCCGCGCCCGGTGATGTGCTTTTGTTTCGGATGCGCGAGGGCAGCATCGCCAAGCATCTTGGTATCCAGTCTGAAACTGGGGCGGTCCCGCGCTTTGTGCACGCCTATACGGGCCATGGCGTCCTTGAAAGTTCCCTGTCGCAACCCTGGCAGCGCCGTATCGCGGCGCGCTTTGCCTTTCCTGAAGGACCCAACTGAATGGCAACGCTTCTTCTTTCTGCGGCCGGAGCCGCGATTGGTGCCGGGTTTGGTGGCACCGTCCTGGGTCTTTCCGGGGCCGTCATCGGGCGGGCCGTCGGTGCGACTTTGGGCCGTGTGATCGATCAGCGCTTGCTGGGCGCGGGATCGGACCCCGTCGATGTTGGCCGTATTGACCGCTTGCGCCTGTCTGCTGCTGGCGAAGGCGCTGGCATTGGCCAGCTTTGGGGGCGGATGCGGGTAGGCGGGCAGGTGATCTGGGCGACCCCCTTCACCGAAACGGTCCAGCGCCGCCGGTCCGGCAAAGGCGCGCCAAAGCCGAAGGTGAATGAATACAGCTATTCGATCAGTCTGGCAGTGGCGCTGTGCGAAGGGGAGATCCTGCGCGTCGGGCGGATCTGGGCTGATGGCAACGAAATCTCGCCGCGGGATCTAAACCTACGGGTCTACTCAGGCAGCGAGACGCAGCTTCCTGACCCGAAGATGGAGGCGGTTGAGGGCACAGGGCGCGTTCCGGCTTACCGTGGCCTCGCCTATGTGGTGATCGAAGATCTGGAGTTGGCGCCCTACGGCAATCGCGTTCCGCAATTCAGCTTTGAAGTTGTCCGCGCGGCGCAAGGGCCGGGCGTCGATGCGACAAAAACGCTTGGGGGGGCCATTCGCGGTGTTGCGCTGATCCCCGGAACCGGCGAGTACGGTCTTGCAACCACGCCCGTCTATTATGCCGAAGGCTTTGCCCGCAATCGAACGGCGAACGTGCATTCGCCGTCTGGCTTGACGGATTTCGCAACGAGCCTCACCCAACTGACGGAAGAGCTGCCGGCGGTCAATTCGGTGTCGATGGTGGTTTCATGGTTTGGCAACGACTTGCGCTGCGCGACCTGTGAGGTGCGGCCAAAGGTCGAGCAGACGCAACGTGACGGCGTGGGCATGCCCTGGCGTGCGGGCGGGATCGCGAGGTCGGTCGCGGCGGAAGTTCCGCAGGTCGACGGCGCTTCCATTTACGGTGGCACGCCAGCCGATGCGTCGGTCATTGAAGCGATCCGTGCAATCCGCGCCGCTGGAAAAGAGGTCATCTTCTACCCGTTCATTCTGATGGATCAGTTGGAAGACAACACGCTTCCGGATCCATGGACGGGCACGACTGGTCAGCCCAAATTGCCATGGCGGGGTCGGATCACGCTATCGGTCGCCCCGGGCCAGGAAGGATCGCCGGACAGAACCGCTTCGGCTGAAGCTGAGGTGCTTGCTTTCTTCGGGACCGCCAGCCCAGGTGATTTCTCGACTTCTGGCGAAACGATCAGCTATTCCGGTCCGTCGGCCTGGGGCTATCGGCGCTTTATCCTGCATTACGCAAGGCTTTGCGCGGTTGCGGGCGGGGTCGATGCGTTCTGTATCGGGTCGGAGATGCGGTCCTTGACGCATATTCGCGGGGCGGGCGACAGTTTTCCGGCGGTGGATGCGATGCGCGCGCTGGCGGCGGATGTGCGGTCGATCCTTGGTCCAACCACCAAGATTGGCTATGCGGCTGATTGGTCAGAGTATTTTGGATATCAGGCCGGTGAAAACCTGTACTTCCACCTCGATCCGCTTTGGTCGGACAGCAATGTCGACTTCATCGGGATCGACAACTACATGCCCCTGTCGGATTGGCGCGACGGCGAGGACCATGCGGATGCCGCCTGGGGGTCGGTCTACAACGTTGACTATCTGAGAAGCAACGTTGCAGGCGGAGAGGGCTTTGACTGGTATTATGACAGTCCCGAAGGGGCTTTGGCCCAACGGCGCCTGCCGATCACCGATGGCGCCTTCGACGAGCCGTGGGTTTTCCGCTACAAGGATCTGAAATCCTGGTGGTCGAACCTGCACCATGAGCGTGTTGAAGGGTCAGGGCAGTCAATCCGACAGCCTGGGTCCCCGGATCAAAGCCGATCTGGTTCACCGAATATGGTTGCCCCGCAGTGGACAAAGGGACCAACCAGCCGAACAAGTTCATCGATGCCAAGTCGTCGGAGTCCGCTTTGCCGCTTTGGTCGAACGGCAGCAGGGATGACCTCATCCAGATGCAATATCTGCTGGCTGTGGCGTCTTTCTGGTCCGATCCGCTGAACAACCCCCTGTCGGCCTTGTACGGCGGCAGCATGGTTGATTTCGATCATGCGCATGTCTGGGCCTGGGATGCCCGGCCGTTCCCGGAGTTTCCTGGCCAGATCGGAATCTGGAACGATGGCGGCAACTACGGGCGTGGCCATTGGCTGAACGGCCGGTCCACCAATCAGCCGTTGGCAGCGGTCATTGCCGAACTTTGTGCAGAAGCTGGCGTGACCGCTATCGATACGGCAGGGCTTTACGGGCTGGTCCGCGGTTTCGTGCAGCCCGAGGTGTCAACCGTGCGCGCAACCTTGCAGCCTTTGCTGCTGGCCTATGGTTTTGACGTGATGGAGCGCGACGGGAAGCTGATCTTCCGCAGCCGGAGCGGCCGCGTGATCGCGGAAATTGACCTCGATGCGGTTGCAATGCTGCCAGATATCGAGGGCAGCATCGAAACCACCCGCGCCCCCGAAGCCGATACCGCCGGGCAGGTCCGCCTTGGCTTTGTCGACTCGCAATCCAGCTACGAAATTCGCGGGGTGGAAGCCCGGTTCCCGGACAGCGAAGCGCGGGGTGTCTCGCAGACAGATCTTCCCTTGGCTTTGACCGTTTCGGAAGGCCAGGCCACTGCCGAGCGTTGGCTGGCAGAGGCGCGCATTGCCCGGGACGGGGCCAGATTTGCGCTACCAAAGTCAAAGCTGCGTCTTGGGGCCGGCGATGTCGTCAGCCTTCAGAACAAACGCTACCGGATTGACCGGGTCGACCAGTCCGAAGCGCAAATGCTGGAGGCGGTGCGGGTGGAAGCGGGGGTTTACGATTCCCCTGATGGCGATGACGAGGTGATCTCGACAAGGCCATACACCCCAACCGTTCCGGTTTTCCCGGTCTTCCTTGATCTGCCGCTGTTGACGGGTGAGGAAGTTCCTCATGCCCCCTACATTGCGGTTGCAAGTGAACCTTGGCCGGGCTCAGTTGCGCTATGGTCGTCCAGTCAGGATACGGGCTATGAAATCAATCGCCTTATCGCTGCACCAGCTGTTGTCGGTTTGACCGAAACACCCCTTGTCAAAGCGCAGCCAGGCGTGTGGGACCGTGGGTCGCCTTTACGGGTCAGGGTGGCCTCTGGCGAGTTTGCTTCGGCGGACATGCTTGCGGTGCTGAACGGTGCCAACGCCATGGCCATTGGGGATGGTAGTGCCGGAAACTGGGAGGTGTTTCAGTTTGCCCAGGCTGACGCCATCGCGCCGGACGTCTTTGACCTTTCCATGCGGTTGCGGGGGCAGCTGGGCACGGACGGCTTGATGCCCGAGAGCTGGCCGATTGGAAGCACTGTCGTTCTGCTGGATCTTTCCCTGCTCCAGATCGATCTTCCGCTGTCGGCCCGTGGTCTTGCCCGCTACTACCGTGTCGGTGCGGCCGCGCGGGGGTTTGATGATCCCAACACCGTCTTGCGGGTCGAGGCTTTTGACGGTGCCGGGCTTCGCCCCTATCCGGTTTCCCATCTTCGCGGATTTTCTGACGGGTCGGGTGACAGCACTTTTAATTGGAAGCGCAGGACACGGATCGACGGCGATACTTGGCAAACGGTCGAGGTTCCGCTGGGCGAAGACGCGGAGGTCTATTCAGTCCGCATCTTCCAGGGTCCCAGCCAGATGGCGGAGTATTCCGCAGCCCAACCTACGTTCACATACACTGCGGCGATGAAAGTGTCCGACGGGGTTGTCGGGGCCTTCCGCATTGAGGTGGCGCAGGTTTCAGCGCAATTTGGGGCGGGACCCTACCGATCGATTGAGCACGCTGGTTGACATGCGTGACCCAAGCGGCCCCGAGCTTTTGCTCTTTGCCCGCGCGCTTTTGCCAATTGCCCCCGAAGCGCGCGGGCGTACCGCTGCCCGCATCCTCCAAGAGGTCGACGTGGCGGATCGCCACCTTCAAAGCCTTCGCAGCTGCCATCCGGACTTTGGCGACGGCAGCCTTATGGCGCGATGTCTCTTGCTTGCGCCACCTGCCGAACCTTTTGGCGCGTGACCCGGACTTCCTTGCCGCAACCATGATTGCCTGCAAGGCCCTGCTTCATCATTTCAAAGCGTGATCGTCAGGATCACAAACTTGCCTGTCGCTTGGCAGTGCAATTATGCTATGGAACGGTGGAAATGGAGGCATGGCTATGTTGGAAACCCGGGCAAAACTGACCACCGTCGATCCTGTCTGGTCCCGCGTTTGCGATGAAGCCGTCGAGGCGATCCGCAGCGAACCCTTGTTGGGCGGCCTCATCCACTCGGGCCTTCTGCACCATGCCACCATGGAGCGAGCGCTGGCATACCGCTTCTCGCTCAAGCTTGCCTCGGGTGAGATGAGCGAGCAGATCCTGCGGGAAATTGCCGATCAGGCCTTCGAACAGGACGCCTCCCTGGGGGCCGCCGCCCGGGCGGACTTGATGGCCGTCTACGAACGTGATCCCGCCTGCCACCGGTTCCTGCAGCCGATCCTGTTCTTCAAGGGCTATCAGGCCATGCAGGCCTATCGGGTTGGCCATTGGCTATGGCAGACCGGGCGCATTGATCTTGCCTATTTTGTGCAGATGCGCGTCTCAGAAGTGTTTGGTGTCGATATTCATCCCGCTGCCCGCGTCGGAAAAGGAATCATGATCGACCATGCCCATTCCATCGTCATCGGCGAAACCGCAGTTGTCGGCGACAATGTCTCGATGCTCCACTCCGTTACCCTTGGCGGAACCGGAAAGGAAGATGGCGATCGCCACCCGAAGATCGGTGATGGCGTCCTGATCGGGGCAGGGGCCAAAGTCCTTGGCAACATCAGTGTCGGGCGCTGCTCACGCGTGGCCGCTGGGTCTGTGGTGCTTGAGGATGTTCCCCCCAATACGACTGTTGCCGGCGTTCCGGCCCGGGTGGTCGGCAAGGCGGGATGTGCCCAACCGGCGCTGACCATGGATCAGATCTTGAAGGCCGAATGACACCCGAAAGATGAGTGCACGGTTCCGCTCTCTTGCTGCCTCGTTGACGGGGCAGGCCATTTCGGTGTTCGCCCGCTTCATGACCGCACCTCGCGCGATCTGGCAGGGGATCGAGCCGGTTCCCCGCCAGCGGGTCTATTTTGCCAACCACAGTTCCAACGGCGATTTCGTGCTGCTCTGGACCGTTTTGCCGCCTGGTCTGAGACGTCAGACGCGTCCCGTGGCGGCGTTGGATTACTGGCTGAAATCCCCCCTTCGCGCCTTCATCGGGCGCGAGGTCTTCAATGCTGTCCTGATCGACCGCCGGCCTGAAGCGCGAGTTGCGGACCCCGTGGCCCAGATGGTCGAGGCGCTGGATCAGCACGCCTCCCTGATCCTGTTCCCGGAAGGCCAGCGTAACAGCTCGGACGCAGCGCTTCTGCCCTTCAAGTCCGGACTTTATCACCTTGCCAAGTCCCGCCCCGAGGTTGACCTTGTGCCGGTCTGGATTGCCAACCTTAACAAGGTCATGCCCAAAGGTGAGATCATCCCCGTTCCCCTGATCTGCACCCTGACCTTCGGCGCCCCACTGCACCTGTCTGCGGATGAAGCGAAGGACGCTTTCCTTGCCCGCGCCAGCGCTGCCCTCCTGGCCCTTGCCCCGGGCGCCCCGACATGACCAGCCCGCATCTTCTGTGGCTCTTGTCCGGTGTCGGTGGCATCCTCGTTCTGGCCTCGATCCTTGGCGAGATCCTTCGCCAGCGGCTTTCCCCGGATGGCACCAACCCGGTCATCGAGAATCTCAACGCCCGGATTGCCGCCTGGTGGGTCATGGTCATCCTCCTTTCCATCGCGTTCCTCGCGGGCAAGCCAGGCGTCGTTCTCCTCTTCGCGCTCTGCTCTTTCGCCGCCCTGCGCGAGTTTCTGACCCTGACCACCCATAACCGCGGCGATCACTGGTCACTGGTGGCCTGCTTCTTCCTCGTCCTGCCGCTGCAGTACTATTTCGTGCTGATCGATTGGTACGGAATGTATGCGGTCTTCGTCCCGGTCTACGTCTTCCTCCTCCTCCCGGTCCTGTCCGCCCTGCGCGGCAGCACCAAGGATTTCCTTGTTCGCGTGTCTGAAACCCAGTGGGCGCTGATGATCTGCGTCTATTGCATCAGCCATGTCCCAGCACTCCTCTATCTCCAGATCCCGGGGTTTGAGGGGCGCAATGTCATCCTCATCGCTTACCTCATCTTCGTCGTCCAACTGTCTGACGTGATGCAATATGTCTGGGGCAAGCTTCTGGGGCGCACCAAGATCGCCCCCACGCTCTCGCCCTCCAAGACATGGGAGGGGTTCATCGGCGGCTCCCTCACCGCCATTCTCGTCGGCACCTCGCTCTGGTGGATGACGCCCTTCACCATGGCGCAGGCGGCCGGCATGTGCCTGGTCCTGACCCTGATGGGCTTTTTCGGCGGCCTCGTGATGTCGGCCATCAAGCGGGACCGGGGGGTCAAGGACTGGGGCCACCTGATTGCGGGCCATGGCGGGTTCATCGATCGGCTGGATTCGGTGATCTTCGCCGCACCGATCTTCTTTCACGTCACGCGCTATTACTGGTCCCTGACATGACCGACCCCGAAAACCGCCGCCCCCTCGCCTCGCGCCAGTCGGCATGGGCCGGGCGGTTGGCCACAAAGGCTGTCCAGCGCGGCATCACGCCAAACCAGATCTCGCAAGCCTCGGTCGGCTTTGCCGCCATCGGCCTTGCGCCTACATGCTGACGCTGCTGGTGCCCGGCCTGGTTCAGTTGCTGTTCCTGATCCTCGCCGCAGCGACGATCCAGGCTCGCCTCGTCTGCAACCTGATCGACGGCATGGTCGCGGTCGAAGGCGGGCAGGGCACCAAGGACGGCCCCTTCTGGAATGAGGCGCCGGATCGCGCCTCAGACCTCCTCTTCCTCCTTGGCGCCGGCATCGCCGCCGGCAACCCGGCCCTT
>JAAUPC010000074.1 GCA_012036325.1 Paracoccaceae bacterium | reverse complement strand
GGCGGGGCGTGGGGGCGGCGGTGCCTCGGGGCGCGGGGTGAAGAATCATCGCCAAAGATGCCGGGCTTTGCGGGTGCCGTCGCCGGGGCCAGCGCGGCAGCCTCTACCTCGGCCCGGATCACGAAATCACCCAACCGCAGCCGCATGCCGGACTGCAAAGGTGCCGTCACCCCGGTGCCCAAGGGTGCCATGGCGCTATCCAGAAACACCCCGCCCCGGCTTTCATCGGTCACCCGGTACTGCGCGCCAGCACCCACGATCACGCAATGCCGGCGTGAGACGAACATCTGCGGGTCTTCGATCTTCCAGTCACATTCATCGCCCCGGCCAATGGTGACCTGCCCATCGGCCAGCAGAAACTCAGACCGCGCTTGCGGGTGGGGGGCGGTTTCCAGGATCAGGCGCAGGGTCATGCTGCAACCTCAGCTTCGGCGGAAAAGCCGCGCAGGGCAAAGTCATCGGCGTCCTGCCGGGGTGGGCCGCCCAGCCAGGTGGTGCGGCCAAGGGCGCAGTGGCCAAGGCGCGGCTCTGGCACCTCGGCCCGGGCGAGGACCAGCCGCAGGTCATAGGTGATGTCGGCCCCAGCTACAAAGCGGATAGCGCGGCGCAGGGTGCCCTGCACCGCCTTGTCCGCCGTCAGCGTGAGGTAGCGCTGGAGGCTGAGCGGACCCAGCCGCAGTTCTGCCCGGTCCTGCCGCTGAAACACCTGCGCCCCCACCATCGCCCCGCGTCCAAGGCCGTGGTGCGCCTGCCCCAGCCTTGTCTGCAATGGGGCCGGAACCTCCAACCAGTGGCCGACAAACTCCACCAGACGGACCGGCACCTTCAGAAGATCGCCCAAGTAATCCGTCAGCCTTTCCAACCGGTTCACCTGCTGACCAAGCGAGGTTGCCTGTCGCAGCGCAAGATCAGGATCACCGCCGCGACTGACAGCGGCCCGGGTGGCAGGGCTTGCGACGCCGGCCAACGCTTTCAGCATCGCAGCAACCTTGCCGCCGCTCGAATGTTCGATCCCCACCTCGGGGTGCTGGTCGGCCCAGGCCCGCCAAAAGAGCGCAAGCTGCCGGTGTTGCAGCATGTTGCAGAAATCAAGGAAAGTGGTGTCGGCCGTCACCCGGCCCTGCCCCCCACCGTCGGCAGCGGTGAACCAGCGTTCCGACTGGCGCGACATGATCCAACGCGTCATGTGCAAGGGCATTGCACCTTCGGGGCCAAAAAGGCCAAGCACCTCGACATCTACCTGCGCGGGCGTCTTTTCCCCCGGCGGGGCAAAGCCTGCGATGTCGCGTGTTGCCATTGCAAGACGGGCGCGCTGGCCCAGACGCGCAGGTTCCGACCCCGGGCCGCCTGACCGGCCAAAGCGCAGACCCTCACGCTCCAACCGGCGGAGAAGTTCGAAAAAGCCAATCTCTTCGGGGTCGGGAGTGCGAAATCCTAGATCAGGTCTCGGTTGCCCAGGGCCATCGGCCATGTCACCTCCTCCTGTTTCTGCTGCAGCCGCGTTCTGGTGCGGACAAAGGAATTGATGCTGGCATGCCGGGCAAACAGTCGCGCCAGAAGCGCCGAGAGGAGGAGCACACTGCCCCCTGACAAAGGCCCTTCATCGATATGCAGGGTAATGTCGATCCCGCGGCCAAGGCACAGGGGGCCGGGGAGGTCCAGCCGTTCGATCACGGGGCGTGAAGTAACGCGCGAAAGTGACCGCACATGCCGCGCCAGCGCCGGATCACCCCGGTCGGCGTAAAGCTCCAGCATGGCGCGCAAGGGTTCAGCGCCCGGCAGATCATCAGCCAGCGACAGATGGTTGAGCGACAGTTGCCCGACCAGCCGCCAGGTCAGATCGTCAAGCTGCGCTTCACCATCGCGGCCGACTTGCGGCAGGCCCGCGACCAGCGACCCGCGCGGCCGCCGCATCGCCGACAAGAGTTCCACCCGCGCGACCGGATCACCAGTGTCCAGCGTCAGTTTGGGGTTGTCGTCAAAGATCGGCAGATCGCGGTTCGACACCAGCGCCCGGATATCGAGCCGTCGCACGGGCCGGGTCTGCTGCACCCCGGCGGGCCGCGCGATCGAGATGAAAAGATCATCGCCGATATAGCTGGTGCGGGTCTGACCCCGACGCAACTCTTCCGACCCCGGGCGGCGCGGGCGGCGTTCGGTGGTGTAAACCAACCCCGACTGCGATTGCGCCGCAGGGGTGTAAAGCGAGGCAAGCTCGGACTGAGGACCGTCCGCTTCGGCGTCCGCCACGCGCAGCAGGCGGTGGATTTCGAAATCCAGTGCTCGGGTCCGGTCGGCATGCACCACATGCGCCGTGGCGCGGGGGTCCATCTCGACGACATTGCACTCTTTTCGAAAAGGTTGACGACCGGCGTCGCGAAGAGGCGGAAATCCTTGGCCGACACATCCGCAATCGCCGGGGCGGCGCGTCCCATCGGCAGGATGACCTCAAGCCCCTTCAGCCCGCAACTGCGGACCGCGGGGCCAAGCCCAGCCAGCCGCAGCCCGTGAAACCGTTCCGGCATCAGGAAATATTCCCGCATCAAGCGGTAACCTTCGAAGGATGACCGCAGGCGCGGCAACAGCGCCTCACCATCGCGGATGCCGATCAAGTCGGGCGCTGGACTGCTGCGAAACCGCGCCACCCCGTCGCCATGTCGGGCGATGACGGGCAAGGGGGAGGCAAAGACCGCGTCAAATATCGCACCAGACCGTGGGCCACCGGAAAACTCCAGCTCCAGCCGGTCAAGCGACAGATCGGCCAGCGTGCCCGCCCCCTGCCGCCGGAAGGCCAGGCGCAACCCGGCCTCGGCGCCCTGCAAATGGGCATCCGGCACACCCGCCGCCGACAGGGCGCCCCGGTCCTGCAGATATTCGACCGACACCAGTGCAATTGGCCACAAGGTCACATCCTGCGCCGTTGTATAGATCGCGCGGGTGGAAATCCCATCCCGCAACGCCGCCACCAGCCGGGTGCCGCGCTTGACCAGATGGCCATCGGCCATGGTCTGCACCTGCGGTCCCGGATGAAGGACGACCGTCGACATCGCAGGCGCAGGCCCGGCAAGGTCGGGGTAAAGCGCATCCAGAATGCCGCGCACATGACGCTGGCTTTCGCCGTCCAGTTTCAGCCGGGTCCGCGCCGCAAGGTAGGCCACGCCTTCCAGCAGCCGTTCGACATAAGGGTCAGGGCAGGGCACTGCGTCCAGAGACAGGTTCCGCGCCACCGTGGGGTGCAGTGCTGCAAACTCGACCGACAACTCACGCACATGCGCAAGCTCGGCCTCGTAATAGCTGAGGAAGGCGCGGTCCATCTCAGCCGTCCTCGATCCGGGTGGCCGCACTGCCATTGTCGAGGTTGATCGTCGTGGAAAGCCGCAGCCGTTCCGGCACCGGCGACAGCATGAGGACCCCTTCGATCTTGACCTTCAACCCATCCCGGTTGCCGGTATCGACGGTGATGCGGATCGTGTCGCGCTTCAACCGCGGTTCAAAGCTGGCGACCACCTCGCGCAATTCGCGGCTCAACACCTCGGGATCGAAATCCTTGGCGCGGCGGCCAGAGAAGGACGGCACACCATAGTTCAGGACCGACCGGCTGACATGTGGGTAGTCGGCCAGCACATCTTCGGGGTCGGGCGTGTTGCCGCGTTCGGCGTCGGTCCACAGAAAGCGGGCCTGCAGCCGTTCCATCCCGAAAAGCTCTTCCAGATCGCGGCGCACTGCTTCGCGCAATACATCGGCGGTCACGAGAATGCCGCTGTCTTCCAGAAAGGCCCGCCGCGCCAGAAGGCCCAAGAACTGAACGATTTCCCGCCGTTTGGCTTCATCAAGGTCAGTGGCCTGATCAACCGTGCGGGTGCCGCCAAGGATCATTTGATCCAGCCGCTCGATGCTGATCTCGGCGCCGATTTCGCGGCGCCGAAGATCCGTTTCACTGACCAGACCCGGCAGATCGTCGACAAGTCTGTCCCAGAGACTGGGTTGAACCGCCTCACGCCGCGCCGTTACCGTAACCGGACCCTGGCCCAAGTCTGACCTGCCTTTCCGCTTGTCTACTTGGCCGCGACCAGATCGTATTCGACCTCGTGCTCATCGCCTTTCGAATGATCGTCAGCCTGCACGATGTATTTGAAGTTGAGCTTCTCATAGCTGACCTTGATCTCTTCGGCGATCAACTCCTGATTGGCGGCTTCGGTGCTGGACTGGTTCATCTTGTAGCCGGCGATGATGCAGTTGGTCAGCGTGATGATCAGGTAATCCAGATGCGCATCGCCCGAATCCTTGCGGACCGTGAAGACGATTTCCTCAAAGGATTTGCCCTTGGCGCAGGACAGCATGAGATAGGGCGATGCCGCATCCATCCACTTGTGGAAGGTAAAGTCGCTTAGCGTGGCGCGGCCCCGTGTCCGGCCCGAGCCGACGGAAGAGCTGCTCATCTGGCTGGCATTGAATTCGATGCCGAAGCAGTCGATTTCGCCTTCATGGTCGGCACGCTTGGATTCACCATCGATGCCTTCGATCTTCAGATACCCGGTAAACGCCATCTTCATGTCCTTTCAAATGTTGGGTTCGTTAGGGAAATTTTCCGGGCGCCTTACAGCGCTTGCGGTCTGCAAAGGCTTGATAGCAAGCCCCGGAACCCCGGGGCCCGCAGGGACGGGGCGCTTGTCAGGCGCCCTTCACCGAGGGGAGCTCTGACACCAGCCGCAAGCTCGCGTTGATGCCTTCCAGCTGGTAATGCGGCCGCAGGTAGAAGCGCGCGTTGTAATAGCCAGGGCGCCCCTCGACACTGTCGACCTGCACCTCGGCCATGGCCAGCGGGCGCTTCGCCTTGGCCTTGTCATCGGCCATCGTGGTATTGGCCAGCACGTAGCGGTTGATCCATTCCGACAGCCAGATCTGCATGTCGCCGCGTTCCTTGAACGTGCCGATCTTGTCGCGCGCGATGGCCTTGAGGTAATGGGCAAAGCGGCTGACCGGGAAAAGGTACGGCAGGTTAGCCGACAGCCGTTCGTTGGCCTGCGCGTCCGGGTCCACCAGACGGCCGGCGCGCGCCTCATCATCTTGCAGGCTGTGCGCCCCGATGAAGGCCGCAAGGTCGGTGTTCTTGCGGTGCAGGATCGGCATCATGCCCAGCTTGGCCAGTTCCGCCTCGCGCCGGTCGTCGATGGCAATCTCGGTCGGGCATTTCATCGCGATGCTGCCGTCATCGGTCGGGAAGGCATGGACCGGCAGGTTGGTGACCGTGCCGCCGCTTTCCACACCGCGGATCTGCGTGCCCCAGCCGTAAAGCTTGTGGCTGCGGTTGATGTTTACGCCCATCGCGAAGGCCGCATTCATCCAGACATAGTGGTCATGCTTGCCGTCGATCGCTTCTTCAAAGGCAAAGCCTTTGACCGGTACGGTATTGGCACCATAGGGCAGCCGCGCCAGAACGCGCGGCATCGCAAGGCCGATATAGCGCGCGTCTTCGGATTCGCGCAGCGACTGCCAGCTGGCGTAGTCAGGCGAGGAGGTGATCTGCTTCAGATCCTGCGGATTGGGCAGTTCCTGCCAGCTTTCCATCCGGAAGAGCTGCGGTGCCGCCGCCGCAATGAACGGCGCGTGCGCCGAGGCGCAGATGCCCGACAGGTTGCGCAGAAGGCCCACATCGCGCGGATGGTGGCTGAATTCATAGTCCCCGATCAGCGCGCCGAAGGGCTCACCGCCGAACATCGAATATTCGTCGGAATAGACCTTCTTGAAGACGGGGGACTGGTCCCACATCTGGCCTTCGAAATCTTCCAGCTGGTCGGCCAGTTGGTCCTTCGAGATGTTGAGGACGCGGATCTTCAACTTGGCGTCGGTCTCGGTGTTGTTGACCAGATAGTGGAGGCCGCGCCAGCTGCCTTCCATCTTGCGCACCTCGGGGGCGTGCAGGATTTCGTTCATCTGCGTGGTCAAAAGCTGGTCAATCCCCGCGATCAGCGATTTGATCGACTTGACCGCGTTGCCCGAAATGGTGGCCGTGCCAGACTTCTCCTTTGCGGCCAGGGCCAAGTTCTGCACCAGCTTTTTCAGCTTGGCGCTGTCATCTTCACGAACCCGGAAATCCTTTTCCAGAAGATCGGAAAACTCACCCAGATCAATGGCCTGGGCTTCGGCGGCACCGGCCGCGCCTTTGGCTTTTTCGGTGTCGGCCATTACGACTTGCCTCCCTCGGATTTCATCGCTTCCTCGGCGACCTGCTGCAGCAGGGGCTCATTCGCCAAAAGCTGAGCGATGCGCTTTTCTGCGTTCACCTTGCCGTCCATGTACCCCAGCAATTCTTCAAGTTGACGACGCATAGCCATCAATTCGGCCAGCGCGGGCACCTGTTCGGCCACCTTGTCGGGGGTGAAATCGCTCATCGACTTGAAGGACAGGTCGACGAACATCTCTTCATCAGCCTCAGCCCCTTCGGCGGCGGGCAGTGTGTTCTTGACCCGGGCCTTCACACGCGGCGACAGCGCCTCCATAAACTTGGAGAACCTGCCTGCGTCGATCTCGACAAAGGCGCGGTCAGCGGGGGATTTCTGCGCCTCGCGGGTTTCCGATGACCCCGCAAGATCCGCCATCACGCCCATCACGAAGGGCAGCTCGATCGTGGTCGGGCTGCCGTAATGTTCGACGTCATAGGCGATCTGAACGCGCGGCGACCGGTTTCTTTCGATGACTTTTGCCTTGCTTTCACTCATGGCTCATTCCCTCCAGATTCATTTCTTTTCCTCGAAAACGCCGGCGACGCCGCGAAACTCTTTCAGGCCGCTGGGGGCGATCTCTTCCATCAACTGCATGAAATTCATCGGCACCATTTTCCGCATCCGCCGCGCCAGGTGCGGGATCGGCGAGGAAGGCTCGGTGCGTTCGTAAAAGTCGATTACCAGGTCAAGGCACCGCTCGACATCACGGCGAGTGTGAAGTTGCCCGGGCAGGGCCACACTTTGGTGGCCGGCAGGTCCCGGGGCAGCGCCATTGGGAGCGCGCAACGGGGCGGGATCGGCGGACATCGCGGGGGCCTCCATTCCGGTTGGGGGCATGGCAGGGGTTGCGGCGACGGTGTCGCCGCCTGCGTCAAGCGTCTGGCCGATGCGCGTCAGCATCTTGGCAAGCGAATCGAACCGGACCGCCACGCCGTTTTCAGTCACATGCGGGGCAAGGGCCGTTTCGAGCGCCGTAAGGCCAGTGCGGGCTGCGTCAAGATCGGCTTTCAGCGTGGCCATCTCATCTGGGCGTTCGGCGGCTGTGGCCCGGCAGGCCACTGTCACCCGGTTCAGCCGCGCCTCATGCTTGTCCAGAAGTGCGGCGAGCTCTTTTTCACCCAGGCCTTTCGGGGCCTCAACCGAATAGGCGTTGCGCGTCAGGGCACCTGCGGCCAGATCACCACCAGTCACCGGGCCAAGCCCACGCGGGGCCAGAAGCGTAGTGAACTCAAGGTCTCCCAGCACACCGCCATCCGGGTTTTCCAGCTGATACAAGGCGTTGATCCGCCGCAGCGCTGCCTCACGCTTTGACGGGGCATCGCGCAAGGCGGGGTGCAGGCTGTCCCAGAACTGTGTCACGTTCTGGGTCAGCAGGTCCAGCCCTTCGCCCAAGCCTGCAAGGCCGCGGTCATTGGTCAAAAGCCGCGCGACGATCACCAGAAGCCGCAGATCGCGCCCGCTTTGCGCCAGCGCCGCCGCATCGTCCAGCAATTCGGACCAGTTCAGGTCAACTGCCCCGGTACCGCCGCCTTCAATCAGCCGCAGCCGTGCCGGGCGGGAGGCCGCTTCCAAACGGTTTTCAAGGGCATGGAACCGTGCATCGTTCCGCAAGTCTGCCCCGGAGGGAGACGCTGGGTCAATCGCTGCGATGAATGCCGCAATTTCCATATCAAGGTGCCTAGAAAATGAAACGCTAGACGAAGCAAAGACTGACAGACGAATGTAATTTTTTCAACCTACACATGACCGGCGCTGGGTCAAGGTCGGGTTTCCAGAATGCGAGAGGCAAACCCGATAACGGTTCCCGGCCTTTCAGCCAGTGATTTTGCCAAAGATTCCGCGAAGGACCCAATGCTTTCATCTGCTGGACGCCGGGTGTCAAAAAGATCACCCTCGGTCAGGAAAGCGATGATTTCGCTTTTGCCGTAATCACTTGGCGTGACTTCGGCCTTCGGCAGCCGGTTATCGGCCTTGTTCTCGGCCACGCTGAACAGCACCCGGACCCGCCTGGTGCCACCTTCCACCTTGCCCAGTTTCGAGATGTCGGTTTCGGCGAAATTGGCGTTTGGCAACAGATTGTAGACCGTGTTCGTCGTATCCACCACCATGACCCACAAGCGCCCCTTGGTCACATTGGCAGGGATCAGCACCTCGACCACCGGGTTCTGGCCTGTGGTGAAGACGCCAACCAGGTTCGCCTCACCAGTGGCGCCATGGCCAAGCCAGACGGACAGGGCATTAGATGGCAAAGGGGGCAAGACACTGCGCACGGCACACAGGTTCTGGTTCAGCAATTCGATGCTTGTCACCACCTTCCGGTCGCCGATCACCCCAGCCAGCGCCGCGCTGATGGTCACATCTAAATCCGGCACCAGCGCCGCGCCTTCGATGGTGATGGTCGCCCCTAGGGGATAGCCGTCCACCGGTGGTTCGACCTGCAAGAGCGGTCCGCAGTTCGCCATGCCGTCAAGCACATCCTGTACAGCCGCCGGGTCTAAAACCCGGGGGCCGTTCGCAAGGTCCAGCTTCAGGGCAAAGCCATGCTTGGCGGCCCACGCCTCAAGCGCAGCGCGGATCGTGGAGCCCGCACCCACCGACGGCGCAAGCCCGCTGATCCTGGCCGTCATGTCCGAAATCTCGATCCGCCAATCCTCCAGCCCCTGCGCCGCTGGAAACACGGCCGCCGCCCCAGTGGCCCAGCCCGGTGTCGGCATCCCTTGCGCTAGCGTCACCGCGCCATCAGCCGCCGCCCGGCCCGCAAGCCCCGCAAAGCCCGCGCGGATCGCTTCGGCCGCAACTGCATCAGGGGCATTTCCTCTCAGTCCAACAGCTTTTGGGCCCTCTCCGTCCGGCCCCGCGCCGCCTGCGGCCGTCAATGTATAGGGTGTGACCACCGGCAACTGCTCTTCGATCACTGTCTCGACCAAGGGTTGCAACAGGCCACCAAACCAGGCCCCGCCCCCCGCCACCGCCAAAAGGACCACCAACCCGAGCGCCCAATGCCCGCCACGAGACCGCCTTTCCGCCCCCCCGCCAATCCGAGAGGTGACCTTGGTCGGTGGCGCGGTGCGGCTCCGTTCGGTTGATGGGCCTTTCAGCGCCTTACCCACCTGCTCCACCACCGCCGCCGCGGAAGGCGCGCGTTGGGCCAGCGAGGGCTCGGTCAGCCAGTCGATCAGGCCTTTCAGCGGTTCCGGAACGCCACCGGTTTCCAGCCGGTCCTGTTTGCGCCGGATCATCTCTCCGGGCGTCATTCCCGCAAAGGGCACCTGCCCTTTCCAGGCCGCCAGCAACAGGGCACCCAGGGCGTAAAGGTCTGATTTTGGCTCAGCCCGGCCCTCCATCTGCTCGGGTGCGGCGTATTCGTACTTCCCCGCGAAGTCATTGCCAACAATCGTGCGCGCGCCTTCGCCGGTGTCCTTGGCAATGCCAAAGTCGATAATTGTCGCCTTTTCCGGGCTGCCATCGCGCAGGATGATGTTGTCGGGCGACAGGTCGCGGTGGACGATTCCTTGCTTGTGCGCCGCGACCAGCCCTTCGGCCACCCGGTGCGCGATGATCATCAACTCACGCGGTTCAAGCCGCCGACGCAGCATCTCATCGGCGATGGAAGGCCCGGCGATGTAATCCATCACCAGAAACACATGCCCCTGATCCATGCGGGAACATTCGGTATAGCGCACCACCGCATCATCGCGGATGTCGCGCATCTGCTCTTCGCGCTTCATCAACTCAATATAGCCGTCCTGCCCGGAAAACTGCGCATTCAACGCCTTGATCGCGACGATCCGGCCCGAGATCAGGTTGCGGGCGCGGTACACTTCACCGGTGCCGCCACGGCCCAGAACCCCCTCAATTTCATAGGTATTGTTCAGAACCTGGCCGCGGTGGAAGATGTCGCCGGGCAATGCGTCTATCATCGGTGTCAACCTCTGGGGTGCGGAATTCCGAACACCCCGTTCAAAACAGTCGCAAAATCGATTGTTCCAGACTAGACTGAGTCTTGGCGAATTTCCCGCCTTTTTTTAGCGACCGTTGAACACACATTCTTTGAAGGGGCGGACCCGATGGCTCAGCGCGGATCACCTGAGACTGTCAAGCGCAAGGAACTCGTCGGCAAGCTGAATGAGGTGTGCCTGCGGGCCTTCTCAGCCGCCGCGCAAAGTGCGAAGACGCGCGGCAATCCTTACGTCGAACTGGCGCATTTCATCGAGGCTCTGTCGCGCAGCGACCGCAGCGATTTCGACATCCTGTGCCAGTCCGCCGGGGTGGACGGCGCGCGGCTTGAGGGCGATTTGCAGCGCGCCCTTGACAAGCTGCCCCATGGCGCGGGCGCGGTGGAAGAGTTTTCTGACCACATCTTCCACGCCATCCGCGAAGCCTGGACCTTCGGCAAGATGGAGCGTGAGGCAGATCAGGTCCGCTCGGCCCATATCCTTCTCGCCGCGATGAAAGTGCCGGTTCTGGAAGGGCTGATGCTGAAGATCAGTCTGGAGTTCGACAAGATCGACCCTGACAGTCTGGAACCCCAGCTTGACGGGTTGCTGGAAGCCTCGGTCGAATCCACCACCGCCCCCAGCGCCGCCGCGGAACCGGCGGCGAAACCGCAAGGCAAGTCGGCGCTGGCGCAATATGCCACGAACCTGACCGAACGGGCAAAGGCCGGGAAAATTGATCCGGTGATCGGACGCGACATGGAAATCCGCCAGATCATCGACATCCTGATGCGGCGTCGGCAGAACAACCCGATCCTCACGGGTGAGGCCGGGGTCGGCAAGACCGCCGTGGTCGAAGGCTTTGCCTTGCGGCTCGCACGCGGCGACGTGCCGCCGCAGTTGCAGGCGGTGGACCTTCATATGCTTGACATTGGCCTGATGCAGGCCGGGGCATCAGTGAAGGGCGAATTCGAAAAGCGCCTGAAAGCCGTGATTGATGAGGTGCAGTCCAGCCCGAAGCCGATCATCCTTTTCATCGACGAAGCCCATACCCTGATCGGCGCGGGTGGGGCGGCGGGCACGGGCGATGCGGCAAACCTTCTCAAACCGGCGCTGGCGCGAGGCGAGTTGCGCACTGTCGCCGCCACCACCTGGGCCGAATACAAGGAACATATCGAAAAAGACCCTGCTCTGACCCGCCGCTTCCAGGTGGTGAAGGTCGAGGAACCGGGTGAAGACGCCGCGATCCGCATGGTGCGCGGTGTCGCCGCCGTCCTGGAAAAACACCACAAGGTCGAGATTTTGGATGAGGCGATCCAGGCCGCCGTCCGCCTTTCTCATCGCTACATCCCAGCCCGGCAATTGCCCGACAAGGCGATCAGTCTCCTCGATACCGTCTGCGCCCGCGTGGCCGTGTCGCAGCACGCCACCCCGGCTGAGGTTGAAGATATCGAACGCCGCCTGCAGTCGCTTGAGGTGGAGTCCGCCATCATCGACCGGGAAGGGGCCGTCGGCATCGACGTGGCCGACCGTAAGTCCGAGGTTGAAAGCGCGCTTGCGACCGTCCGCACCGACCTTAAGGGCGCACGGGCGCGTTGGGACTGCGAACGCGCGCTGGTGGACGAGGTGCTTGACCTGCGCGCCCGCCTGCGCGCCCATTACCGCGCCG
>JAAUPC010000073.1 GCA_012036325.1 Paracoccaceae bacterium | reverse complement strand
GTCCTGGCCGTGACCGATGTTGTCGATGCCGGGCGGCTGGCGCAGGAGCTGGCGCTGATCGCGGTGAAGACCGACATCACCGAAGAACTGGACCGCCTGACCGCCCATGTCGCCGCCGCCCGCACCCATCTGGCGGACGCAGCCCCCGTGGGCCGCAAGCTGGATTTCCTGATGCAGGAATTCATGCGCGAGGCGAATACCCTCTGCTCCAAGGCGCAATCGCTGGCCCTGACCCGCATCGGCCTTGACCTGAAAACCGTGATCGATCAGATGCGCGAACAGGTGCAGAATGTGGAATGACCAATGATCCGGCGCGGGCTTTTGTTGATCCTTTCCTCGCCCTCAGGGGCAGGAAAATCCACCCTCAGCCGCCGATTGATGGCCTGGGACAGGACGATGCGCTTTTCGATCTCGGCCACCACGCGCGCGCCAAGACCTGGGGAAGAAGACGGGCGCGAATACTATTTCCGGTCCCGCGAACAGTTTGAAAGCATGGTGAAATCCAGTGAGATGCTGGAACATGCCGAAGTGTTCGGCAACCTCTACGGCTCACCCCGCGCGCCGGTGCAGGCCGCGATGGAGGCGGGGACTGACACCGTCTTTGACATCGATTGGCAGGGTGGCCAGCAGATCAAACAGGCGATGCGGGACGATGTGGTGTCGGTTTTCATCCTGCCGCCTTCGATTGCCGAGTTGGACCGCCGCTTGCGGTCGCGCGGGCAGGACAGTGACGACGTGATTGCCGGCCGGATGGCCAAAAGCCGGGATGAGATCAGCCATTGGGCCGAATACGACTATGTTTTGGTGAATGAGGATCTGGACCAGACCTTTGACCAGCTGATCGCGATCCTGACCGCCGAACGCCTGCGCCGTGAACGCCAGCCGCAGCTTTCGGCCTTCGTCCGCGCCCTGAACAAGGAGTTTGAGGCCCGATGATCTACACTCTTGACGGCATCGCCCCTCAGATCGACCCCACCGCATGGATCGCCCCGGATGCCAATGTGATCGGACGCGTGGTGCTTGAGGCCGAAGCCTCGGTCTGGTTCGGCACCACCTTGCGCGGCGACAATGAAGAGATCCGCGTAGGCAGCGGTTCGAACGTGCAAGAGGGTTGCGTTCTGCACACCGACATCGGTTTTCCCCTTGTGATCGGTGCAAACTGCACCGTCGGCCACAAGGCGATCCTGCACGGCTGCACGATCGGCGAGGGCAGCCTGATCGGCATGGGCGCGATCGTCCTGAATGGCGCAAAGGTCGGGCGCGGCTGCCTGATCGGCGCTGGTGCCTTGGTGACCGAGGGGAAAGAGATCCCCGACGGCGCCTTAGTGATGGGCGCGCCCGGGAAGGTGGTGCGGATGCTGGACGAAGGCGGATTGGCGCGGCTTCTGGCCTCGGCCGAAGGCTACCGCCAGAACGCCCGCCGCTTCCGCCTTGGTCTCGTGGCTGGGTGAGCGGCATCGGGATGCTGCGGCCCCGTGTGGCGGTCTTGTGATCGGCTCAGGATCCGCCGGTGTCTTCCACCATTTCCAGCGTCATTCCCTGCCGCACAGCATGCGACCGCAACTCACGCAGCACGACCTGCCGGTTCGGCAACTTTGGCGTCATCACCCTGAGAAGCCCCCGGTATCCCCGGCTTCCCAGCGCCTCGATCATTTCAAGCGCATCGAAATCGGCGCAGAACAGCGGGGCCACCACCAGTTCCAGCGTCGGCGACAAGGGGGTGTGATCCGGCAAGGCAGCAAAACTGATCGACACCGCTTCTTCAGGCCGAATGCTCTCCTGCGCGAACTGCGCATTGGGGATCCCGACCACCAGGCATCTTAGCGCCTTGACCATGCAGTTTCATGCGCCTCTTCAATCACGGGGGCACTGCGAAAACCGGTTCTAAAGGGGATAACCGCAGGCGCCGTCCAAAAGTCCGGACAAAAGCCGGGAGCGAACTACACCACATCAGATGCATGGAAATTACAGTGATTTTCTGGCAAGGCAAGACCGCAAGGGCCTGGCCTTTGCAGAAACGTTAACACGGAAGGGCCCAAACTATGGATCACGCCGGCTTTGCACGGTTGCTGCAAGGGGTGCCGATGCCCGCGATGCTGATCCAGCGCGAGGATCGGGTGCTGGCCTGCAATCCCTTGGCTTTCGCGCTCTTGGGCGACGGGATCGTCGACCGCAACCCCGCCGTTGCCGTCCGCACGCCTGCCGTTCTGTCGGCGATCAGCGCGGCCGCCCGCAGTGGTGGGGTCCATGAGGCCCGTATGACCATCCGCCGCGAGGGCCAGGAGCAGCTGTTTCAGGTCACCGTCTCGGATCAGGGGGGAAGGCCTCGTCCTTTGCATTTTCCGCGACATCAGCGAGGTGGAGAAAGCTGGGGCGATGCGGCGGGATTTCGTGGCCAATGTCAGCCATGAGTTGCGCACCCCCTTGACCGCGCTGATCGGCTTCATCGAAACCCTCCGCCACGCCGCGCGGGACGATCCGGCCGCGCGGGACCGGTTTCTCGGCATCATGGAGCATGAGGCGGGCCGGATGAACCGCTTGGTGCGCGACCTGCTGCAGCTTTCCCGGGTGGAGGCCGAGGAACGCGTCCGCCCCAAGGACGCAGTGGAGGTGCGGGGGCTGCTGGAGGGGGTGATCTCCTCGCTGAAGGGTGTGGCGGAGAGGGAGGGGTCGACGGTCGTGCTGGAGGGCGCGGGGGCGGTGGTGCCGGGGGACCATGATCAGCTGACCCAGGTCTTCACCAACCTGATCGAGAACGCGCTGAAATACGGGGCGGCGGGGCAGGTGGTGCGGGTCG
Source organism: Paracoccaceae bacterium (assembly GCA_012036325.1). GTDB lineage: Bacteria > Pseudomonadota > Alphaproteobacteria > Rhodobacterales > Rhodobacteraceae > Tabrizicola. The sequence continues at coordinate 9,043 of JAAUPC010000073.1, read as the reverse complement.
CTCGACCCGGAGGAGACGGTGCGGGGGCCTGCGGTGCGGGTGGAGGTCGCGGATGAGGGGGAGGGGATCGACCCGGTCCACCTGCCGCGGCTGACGGAGCGGTTCTACCGGGTGGATTCGCATCGGTCCCGCGAGATGGGGGGGACGGGGCTTGGCCTTGCCATCGTGAAGCACATCGTGAGCCGCCACCGGGGGTGGCTCCGGGTGGAGAGCGTGGTGGGCGAGGGGGAGCCGGTTCATGGTCGTCCTGCCGCTGGGGTGAAGTGCGGGCCGCAAGGACCTCGGTCTGTCCACGGTGGACATTTTCGGATTGTGGCTTGGTAACAAGGGGTTGGGCGTGGGCGTTAGGGGTTTGTTAAGGGGGTGGTTAAGGGAGGGTGAAGGCGTGAATCTTCGTAGGGTGTGCTACAGCGCACCGTTCATGGAGAGCGACGATTGTCCTTCTGGCGACGGTGCGCGCGTGGTTGGCCGGGGCGGTGCGCTGTAGCACACCCTACGACGACGCGGCCGCCCAGAGCATCGGCATCGCGGTGGTGCTGGTGCTGGCGAAGGACGATACAGCAAGGTCGTGGTATCTGGCGCAGGCGGAGTGGCTGGAGTTCCCGGCAGGGACGAGGACGTTGTGGTTGCCGGTGGGGGGGGTGGATGGTGCATGAATGCACGAACGATAAGGTTCGCTTGATTTCGCAAACAGCTTGAGTGACTGTTTTTTGAGCTGTCAAATATGATAGATCATAAGGGTTGAGAGAGCAATGAGGCTGCGAAGCGATCCTATCGAAGAAGACGTGCTTGAGGAGTACTTGGGATCGGCGTCAGATTTTGAGTTCGAACTTAGAATATTGAGGATCCTCACTGACCTAGGCATACATTGTCAGCATGGAGGTCAATACCAAGACCCGGAAACGAAGAAGTTTCGGGAGTTTGACATTCGCTTCAGGCACACACTTGCGCCAGTAACGGTTGTTGCTGCCCTTGAGTGTAAAGCGGTTTCGAAGCACTTCCCGCTGCTCGTTTCTACGGTGCCCCGAAGTGACCATGAGGCCTACATTGAAGCTTATGTGTTTAGGAAGAGGAAAAGTCCCGCTTGGGGTGAAACTTTTATTACAAACCTCAACCAAAATGTCACCGCGCGAAGGCTTAAGTCTGCTATGATTTATCCGGCTGGGATGCCCGTCGGGAAAAGTACGGCCCAAGTGGGCCGTAGAGATAACTCGGATGGTGAACTCCTCGTAAATGACAAGGAATTTTTTGAAAAGTGGCTGCAGGCAGTTCAATCACTTGATGATCTTGTCGAACAAATTGCAAGTCAGGACTATCTCGAGAAACGGTCAAGTTCAGACTTTAACATTGCGTTCCCCTTACCAATTGTAGTTGTACCAAATGGTTGCCTTTGGCAGGCTGACTTTCAAGTTGATGGTCGTCGGACCGGAAAGCCATATCGGACAGATCGTGTGCCGATATACATCGGTCGAATCTATAATCATAACTTTCCCCATTCATCTTTGCGGGTCTCACACCTCGAAGTAATGACTGAGGATGGAATTACGAGTTTCGTTGCGTCATACCTCAAAGACCCAGATCGGCTCTTGTCGTTAGTGCAAGGCCCAAAAAAGGAAACCTAAACTGTAGACTCGCCCCCTCACAACCTCCCCAACCGCTCGGTCAAGAGCCGGTAGAACCCCTCCCGGTCCACGCCGCCCATGAACATCGCGTTGGGCTCGCGGCCAGTCACGTGCCACCAGTCGGCGACGGTCATGCCGAGGGTGAGCTCGGAGCCCGTCTCGATCTCCACGTTGATGTGGCGGCCGGTGAAGAGGGCGGGCTGGAGGAGGTAGGCGATCACGCAGGGGTCGTGCAGGGGGGCGCCTTCGCTGCCGTATTTGGCGGTGTCGAAGCGTTCGAAGAAATCGGTCCAGGAGGCGACGGCCTGGCCGACGGGGGTGCCGAGGGCGCGCATGCCTTCGACCCAAGGACGGGAGGTCAGGGCCTTGTGGGTGACGTCGAGGGGCATCACCACAAGTGGTGCGCCGGATTTGAACACGATGTCAGCGGCTTCGGGGTCGACGTAGATGTTGAACTCGGCCGCCGGGGTGATGTTGCCGCCTTCGAAATAGCCGCCGCCCATCAGGACGATCTCAGCCACTTTCGGAACGATGTCGGGGGCGCGGGTGAAGGCGGTGGCGATGTTGGTCAGGGGGCCGAGGGGGCAGAGGGTGATGGTGCCTGCGGGGTGGGCGCGCAGGGTGTCGATGATGTGGTCGACGGCGTGCTGGGGTTGGAGGGGATGCGTGGGATCGGGCAGGGGGATGCCGTCGAGGCCGGTCTTGCCGTGCACATGCTCCGCCGTGACGAGGGGGCGGGTGAGGGGGCGGTCACAGCCTGCGTAGACGGGGGTCTGGCGGCCGGCGAGGTCGACGATGATGCGGGCGTTCTTCTGGGTCAGCGCAAGGGGGACGTTGCCTGCGACGGCAGTGAGGGAGAGGACCTCAAGCTCGGGCGAGGCGAGGGCGAGGAGGATGGCGACGGCGTCGTCCTGGCCGGGGTCGGTGTCGATGATGATCTTGCGCGGCATGGGCGACTCCCTTTTCCGGCAGGAGACGGTGGCCGTGCGGATTTGTCCAGAGGGAGGGTGGCCCGCCCCGGGTGAGGGCGGGCCGGTTTGGGGTCAGCCGTCGAAGTTGACGGTTTCCATGATCTTCACCGCGGCGGGGCGTTGGGCGGCGATGTCGGACAGCGGGAGGGTGTCGGGCGTGAACTCCCCCCAGCTGGCGACGAGGGCAGAGCGTTCGACGCCGGGCTTGACGGGGTATTCGTGGTTCGTCTCGGCATAGATCTTCTGGGCCGCGTCGGAGGAGAGCCATTCCATGAAACGCAGGGCGTTTTCCTGGTTCGGGGCGGATTTGGTCATGGCGACACCCGAGATGTTGAGGTGCGTGCCGCCGTTTTCGAAGGTCGGGAAGATGATGTTGACGCTTTCGGCGGCGGGCACCTGTTCGGGGTCGGCGAGCATCTGGCCCATGTAGTAGGTGTTGCCAAGGGCGATGTCGCATTCCCCGGCGGCGATGGCCTTGACCTGGTCACGGTCGCCGCCATCGGGTTTGCGGGCGAGGTTGGCCTTCAGCCCCTCGGCCCAGGCGGTGGCGGTTTCCTCGCCATGGTGGGCGATGACCGCACCGAGGAGGGCGACGTTGTAGTCATGGAGGCCCGAACGGGTGCAGAGGCGGCCTTTCCATTTGTCTGAGGCGAGGTCTTCGTAGGTCGTCACCTCACCCGGTGCGACGCGGTCCTTCGAGGCATAGACGATGCGGGCGCGGGCGGTGAGGCCGAACCACTGGTCACCGGGATCGCGCAGGGTTTCGGGGATGTTCGCCTCAAGCACGTCGGACTGCACGGGCTGCGTCACACCTGCCTCGACGATCTGCATCAGCCGGGCGATGTCGACGGTAAGGACGAGGTCAGCCGGGGAGCGGTCACCCTCGGCCACCAGACGCTCGGCCATGCCCTTGTCGACGAAGGCCACGTTGACCTTGATGCCGGTCTCGGCGGTGAAGGCATCGACCAGGGGCTGGATCAGCTCGGGCTGGCGGTGGGAATAGACGTTGATCTCTTGCGCAAGGACCGGGGTGGTACAGGCGAGAAGGGCGAGGGTGGTGAGGCGCAGCATGGCTGACTCCTTTGGTCGGGTTTATGCGGGCTATAAACCTGACTGTTTTGCTAGGGTCAAGAGGTTGAGTGAATTAGTCAGCCTTTTTGCGGAGAAGGCGGAGCCTCCGGCGGGGATAGTTGAAGACATAGAATGGCAGCTCAGGCTTTGTTGGCCTTTTCCTCAGCCTTGGCGCGGTTCCAAAGGCTGTCCATTTCGTTCAGGTCGCTGTCAGTTGGGGTCTTTCCACCTTCGGCCAGCCAGTCCTCGATCCGGGCGAAGCGGCGGGTGAATTTCTGGTTGGCGGCGCGCAGGGCGGCTTCTGGGTCGACCTTCAGGTGCCGCGCGAGGTTAGCCATGACGAAGAAGAGGTCGCCGATTTCCTCGGTCAGGGCGTCTTGGGTCAGGGTGTCGCGGGCTTCCACCACCTCGCGCGCCTCTTCCACCAGCTTGTCGAGGACCTGATCGGTTGAGGGCCAGTCGAAGCCGACCCTTGCCGCGCGGTTTTGCAGTTTCACGGCGCGGGTCAGGGCGGGCAGGGCGCGGGCCACGCCGTCAAGCGTGCGGGCGGTTCCGCGTTCACGGGCCTTCTGCGCCTCCCAGTCCTTGGTTTGCTGGTCGGCGGTCTTGGTCCGCGACTCGGTGCCAAAGACATGCGGGTGGCGGGCGATCATCTTGTCCGAGATCGTTTCGACAACCTCGGCGAAGGTGAAGTGCCCCGCCTCAGCCGCCATTTGCGCATGGTAGACGGTCTGGAAGAGGAGGTCGCCAAGTTCCCCTTTCAACTCGCCCCAGGCCTGGCGGTCGATGGCGTCGGCGACCTCATGCGCTTCTTCCAGCGTGTAGGGCGCAATGGTGGCGAAGGTCTGTTCGATGTCCCAGGGACAGCCGGTGGCCGGGTCACGCAAGGCGGCCATGATGGCAAGCAGGCGGTCGATGCCGCTGTCTGAAGCGTTGTTTCTGTCGCGGTCAAGGCGGGGATCGGTCATTGCGGCCACCGGAGATTTGCGATTTGATCAAAGGGCACGCCTGAAGGAGTCTGCCATGCCCGTTCTGAACCGTATCGCCTCATATGCCGAGGAAATGAAGGGGTGGCGACAGCATTTGCACCGGCATCCGGAACTGGCGTTCGAGTGTCACCAGACGGCGGCTTTCATCGCCGACCGTCTGCGCGAGATCGGGGTGGATGAAATCCATGCCGGGATTGCCAAGACCGGGATCGTGGCTTTGATCAAGGGGCGGACCGACGGCCCGGTGATCGGTCTTCGTGCCGACATGGATGCGCTGCCGATTCAAGAGATCACCGGCGCGCCCCACGCGAGTACCGTTCCCGGCAAGATGCATGCCTGCGGGCATGACGGGCATGTGACAATGCTGCTGGGGGCGGCGAAATATTTGGCCGAGACGCGAATTCGACGGGCAGCGGTGGCGCTGATCTTCCAGCCGGCGGAAGAGGATGGCGGCGGTGGTCAGGTGATGGTGCAGGAAGGCATGATGGACCGCTTCGGGATCAGTCAGGTCTACGGTATCCACAACGCGCCGAACGTGCCTTTCGGGCATTTCAACACCACGCCCGGGCCGCTGATGGCATCGGTGGACACGGCCTTTGTCTATATCACTGGCAAGGGCGGGCATGGGGCGACGCCGCATGAATGCGTGGACCCGGTGGTGGCCGTGGTCGGCATGGTGCAGGCGATCCAGACGATCATCCCGCGCAATGTGTATGCGCTGGAAGAGGCGGTGATTTCGGTCACGCAGATCCACACTGGCACGGCCAGCAACATCATTCCGGAAGAAGCGATGTTCTGCGCCACGATCCGCTGCTTCAAGCCGGATGTGCGGGCGCTGTTGAAGAAGCGGTTCCATGAGATTGTCGAAGGTCACGCCGCAGCCTATGGCGTGACGGCGCGGGTGGATTACGACTGGGGCTATCCCGCCACCATCAACCACGAGGATGAGACCGAGTTTGCCGCCGAGGTCGCGCGCGACGTGGTGGGGTTCGACGCGGTGGATGCGCGGGCCAATCGCGAGATGGGGTCGGAAGATTTCAGCTACATGCTGGAGGCGCGGCCGGGGGCCTATCTCTTCCTGGGCACCGGTCCCGGGGCCGGGCTGCACCACGCGGCCTATGACTTCAACGATGAGGCTGCGCCGATCGGCGCCAGCTTCTTCGCGCGGCTGGTGGAACGGGCGCAGCCGGTCGCCTGAGGCGGCCGCTTTCCGAACTTCCGGCTTTGTCGCCAGATCGGGGACGAATCGTTCCCGTCCGGCCCATGGGCTGAAAATCCGCCGCAAGACGCTACCCATCGCCCCGAGGGTGCGCTGGACCGCTAGCCTTTGGGGCTTGGGTCCTTGTGCCACGTCGGGCTGGCAAGCCATGGTCAAAATGCTAGGTTTGCATGTCTGTCGCCGGAGTAAAAGATGCCCTCAGTGCTTGCCTTGTCCCTGCCGTCAGCGGCCGATCTTTGGGCGATGGACCTGGAGCATGCACTGCATCCCTGGACGCAGTTCGGCAGTTTTGAGCGGGAAGGGGCCCTGGTCATCGCCAAGGGCGAAGGCTGCTGGCTGTGGGATGCCGACGGGCGGCGCTATTTTGATGCGGTTGGGGGCCTGTGGTGCACCAACATCGGGCTTGGTCGCCGCGAGATGGCGCTGGCGATGGCGGATCAGGCGGAACGGCTGGCCTTTTCGAACACCTTTGTCGACATGACCAACGAACCCTCGGCCCGGCTGGCGGCGCGGCTGGCGGAACTGGCGCCGGGGGACCTCAACCGGGTGCATTTCACCACGGGCGGATCGACGGCGGTGGAATCCGCGGTGCGGATGGCGGGGTATTACCAGCACGCGATGGGCCGGCCGAAAAAGCAGGGGATCGTGGCGCGGAACCAGTCCTACCATGGGTCCACCTATCTGTCGCAATCGGTGGGCAAGCGCCCCGGCGACCGGGTGGAGGAGTTTCGCTACAAGACCGATGGCATCTGGCATCTGTCGGTGCCCGACCCCTACCGCCGCCCCGCCCATATGACCGAAGCGGCCTTCTGCGACTGGCTGATCGCCGAGTTTCAGGCGCTGATCACCCGCGTCGGTGCCGACCGGATCGGTGCCTTCATCGCCGAGCCGATCCAGGCCAGTGGCGGGGTCATCGTGCCGCCGGAGGGCTACCTCAAACGCATGTGGGAACTGTGCCAGCGCCATGACATCTTGTTCATCGCGGATGAGGTGGTCACGGCCTTCGGGCGGCTGGGGCACTGGTTCGCCTCATGGGACGAATTCGGCGTACAGCCGGACATGATCTGCACGGCAAAAGGGCTGACCTCGGGCTATGTGCCGATGGGGGCGCTTTTGTTCTCGGACCGGATCTGGGACGTGATGGCGGAAGGGGGCGCGCGCTGGTTCACCAGTGGGTTCACCTATGCCGGGCATCCCGTTGCTTCGGCCGTGGCGCTGAAGAACATCGAGATCATCGAGCGTGAGGATCTTCTCGGCAACGCGACCAGGGTCGGCGCTTACTTTGAGAAACGGATAAGTGAACTGGCCGACCTGCCGCTGGTCGGCGATGTGCGCGGCAGGAAGTTGATGGTCTGCGTCGAAAACGTGGCCGACAAGGAAACCAAGGCCGTGCTGCCCGACGAGGCGAACGAAAGCAAGCGCATCTCGAACGCGGCCGAGGCGATGGGGCTCATGGTGCGTCCGCTGGGCCATCTGAACGTGATGTCGCCGCCCCTGGTCATCACCGAAGCGCAGGCCGATTTCGTGGCCGAAGTGCTAGAGCGCGCAATCCGCCAGGTCACGGATGAGCTGGTCCGTGAAGGCCACAAGTTGGGCTAAGCCGCGGCTTGACACTGGCGGGCCGGTCCGTACTGCTGCGCCTTGACGGATCCGCGCGGTCTCCGGTCCCAGAACGATAGCGCTTGCCATGGGGGACATGATGGCCCTGGAAGATGCCAAATCCGTAGTTGACACTGCCTTCACCCGCAAGGGCCTGCGTGGCTATGCCTTTGAAAACGCGTTCGGCGGGGCGACAAGTTTCCTGCGCCGGACCTATACCAAGGACCTGACCGGGGTGGACCTTGTGATCACCGGCGTGCCCTTCGATCAGGCGGTGACGCACCGCGCCGGCACCCGCTTTGGCCCCCGCGCGATCCGTGAGGCGTCCGCCCTCATGCCCTATGATCCTCCCTATGGCTGGCCCACGAACCCATTGGAGGAGATGAGCGTCATCGACTACGGCGACTGCGCCTTTGACTATGCCAAGGTGTCGGACTTCCCCGATACGCTGACCGCCCATATCCGGGGTATCCTGCAGGCCGGGGCCGGGACCATCACCTTGGGCGGTGACCATTACATCACCTATCCGATCCTGAAGGCCTATGCTGAAAAGTTCGGCCCCCTCGGCGTCATCCATTTCGACGCCCCATTCCGACCTTTGGCCCGATGACGACCTGACCCGGATCGACCACGGCACCATGCTTTACAAGGCGGTGAAGACCGGGATCGTTGATCCGAAACGGTCCGTCCAGATCGGCATCCGCACCACGACGGAAGATTACCTTGGCGTCCATGTCATCGACGCGCGTGAGGTGCATGAAAAAGGCGTCGCGGCGGCGGTGGCCAAGGCCCGCGACATCGTTGGCGATCAGCCAACCTATGTCACCTTCGACATCGACTGCCTTGACCCGTCCGCAGCACCCGGCACCGGGACCCCGGTCTGGGGGGGCCTCCACGGCTGGCAGGCGGCGGCGGCCCTGCGTGATCTGGCGGGGATCAACATGGTTGGCGGAGATATCGTTGAAGTCTCGCCCCCCTATGACACCACAGGTGCCACCGCGATTGCGGGCGCACATGTCGGGTATGAGCTGATCTGTCTTTACCATTGGGCCCGGACACAAAGGTGAGACGCCGCATGACCTATGCCCTTCTCTTGATTGCGGCCACGCTGCTGGCCTTTGCCGCCTATGTGCGCCTTGCGCCGACGGATGCCGCGCGCTGGCACGCGGATCCGACCGAAGCGCTTTCCGCCGCAGGGGCTTTGGCCCTGTCGCCCCTGGAATCTGAGCGCAAGATCATCGCCATGCCCGGCGGCGCCGTGGCCTGGGTTGAGGTGTTGGGTGCGGGCCCTGCGGCCCTGGCACGGCTGGATGAAATTGCCCTGGCCACCCCCCGCACCACGCGGCTGGCGGGCAGCCCGGAGGAGGGGCGGATCACCTGGGTCACCAGATCGGCGCTATGGGGTTTTCCCGATTACACCACCGCAGACGCGATCACCCACGATGTGGCAACAAGCGAGCTGCGCCTTTTTGCCCGCCTGCGCTTTGGCAGTTCAGGATCTGGGCGTTAACGACGGCGCGGCTGACGGATTGGCTTTCCCGCCTGTGTCTTGCTCTTTTTGCAAATACTCCA
>JAAUPC010000072.1 GCA_012036325.1 Paracoccaceae bacterium | reverse complement strand
CCGAGGTCCCGCAGATACCCCTCCGTCTCCGCCCGCCCCGTCACCGCCGCGACCTCATACCCAAGCTTCGCCAGCAAAGCGACCGCCACCGACCCCACGCCGCCTGAGGCGCCGGTGACCAGCACCTCCCCCTTGGCAGGCGCAAGCCCATGCTCTTCCAGCGCCATCACTGCCAGCATCGCCGTGAACCCCGCCGTCCCCACCGCCATCGCAGCCCGCGTGGACAAGCCCGCGGGGAGAGGCACCAGCCAATCCGCCTTGACCCGCGCCTTCTGGGCATAGCCGCCCCAATGCACCTCTCCCACCCGCCAGCCGGTCAGCACCACCTTGTCGCCGGGCTTGTAGCGGGCATCATCCGACGCCTCGACCACGCCAGCAAAGTCGATCCCCCCCACATGCGGCCAGGCCCTGACGATCCCGCCCCCATTGGCCGACAAAGCCAGCCCGTCCTTGTAGTTCAGCGTCGAATACTCGACCGCCACCGTCACATCCCCGGCGGGTAGCGCGCTCACCTCCAGCTCACGGACATGAGCAACGGCAGCATCGCCTTCCTTCTCCAAAACCAGTGCGCGGAACATCGTCAGCCTCCCATATTGATCGGCCGTAGTCGGCCCGGCGGAAGCCGGATTGTCAACCCGGGCGGCCTGCCCCACTCTGCCGCGAAAGGAGACTCCAATGACCCAGGAACACATCGGTTTCATCGGCACAGGCCTGATGGGCCACGGCATGGCGAAGAACATCGTGACGAAGGGCTACCCCCTGACCGTAACCGCCCACCGCAACCGCGCGCCCGTCGATGACCTTCTGACCCGGGGCGCGAACGAGGCCAACATTGAAGACCTCGCCGCCCGGTCGACGATCATCTTCCTGACCCTCCCCGGCTCACCCCAGGTCGCCGAGGCGGTCGCGAAGATGACCCCGCACCTGAAGCCCGGATCGGTGATCGTCGACTGCTCCACCTCCGACCCCACGGTCACTGAGCGCCTCGCCACCGACCTTGCCGCCAAAGGCATCCACTTCGCCGACGCCCCCCTCGGCCGCACCCCGAAAGAGGCCTGGGCGGGGACGCTCGACTGCATGGTCGGGGCGGAACCGGAGGTCTTTCAGCGTATCCAGCCCGTCATCGCCACCTGGGCCGGGAAGATCGTCCACATCGGCCGCGTCGGCGACGGCCACCGGATGAAGCTTCTCAACAACTTCCTCTCCCTCGGCTACGCCGCGATCTATGCCGAGGCGCTGGCCGTGGCCGCCAAGGTCGGCATCTCCACCACTACGTTCGATTCAGTGATCCGGGGGGGCCGGATGGACTGCGGTTTCTACCAGACCTTCATGGGCTACGCTTTGGAGGGCAACCGCGAGGCGCACCGGTTTACCCTCTCCAACGCCTACAAGGACCTGCGCTATCTGGAGAGCATGGCCAACGCCGCCACCGTCACCACCACTATGGCAAGCGCGGCGAAGAACAGCTTCGCCGGGGCGGTGGCGCAGGGCGGGGCGGGGCCGGAGGATTATGTGCCCCACCTGACTGATTTCGTCGCAAGGGCGAATGGGGTGGAGTAAACTCCATTCAACGCCACGGGTCGCTGGGCAATTACCGGCTAACACTACACAATTTCAATGCTGATCAAACGTGGTGGCAACAAGCGCATCCAATTGCGTTCCCGTTTCTCTGGCTAGGTAAAACAGCAAGTTGGCGGCAGTTGCCACTGACATGCTTTGCTGAACGGCAGCGTCGATACTTTCTGGTGGTGCGAGTGCTTTGGCAGCTTCCACGTCCTTTACAATGTTGTCGCGTCGCCGTTGATAGCTGCGCCAGAAGAGCCCTGTCTTCTCAACGGCGTCAGGAAGTTCGGCTTCGGCTGCTAGCAAGAAATCGATTGCCCGACGCGTCTCGAATGAAATGCAATCTATTCCTTGCGACGGCGGTGCCTCGTTTTCTGCCCCCCTGCAGATTTCGATCATCCGTGTGAGGCAGGTGGCCTGCAGCGCGTCCAGAAACTGAGGCTTTGCGTCGTCCACCGCAGTCAGACACGCGATGTAGTTTGGGTCACTATCCTGAGACAGACCGTCAGGCACATGATCGGCGACGGCGAGGTCTGGCAGTATCAGTGCAGCAACGACATAGGCAGGAGCAATTTTGTTCAGAAAAGTGGGCAAGTGGGGCGCTCGCAACCCCCTCACCCACACTTCGAATGCCCACAGGAACCGCAGGTCAGGCACCCCTCCACCATCCGCAGGTCATAGCTGCCGCAGGACGGGCAGGCCTTTCCGCGCGGAGCCTCTCCGACCCGCAGCACCTCAGCCTTGGGGTCCGACTTAAGCCCCAGCCCCTCACCCTCGATGAAGCCGATGTCGATCAGGTGGCGCTCGATCACGCCTCCGATGGCGGCGAGGATCGACGGGATATACCGCCCCTCCATCCAGGCCCCGCCGCGGGGGTCGAAGACGGCTTTCAGTTCCTCCACCACGAAGGAAATATCCCCACCCCGCCGGAACACCGCAGAAATCATCCGGGTCAGGGCCACGGTCCAGGCGAAATGCTCCATGTTCTTGGAGTTGATGAACACCTCGAACGGGCGGCGGTGGCCGACGATGATGATGTCGTTGATGGTGATGTAGAGTGCGTGCTCGGACCCCGGCCATTTGACCTTGTAGGTCTGGCCTTCAAGTGCTGCGGGCCGGTCCAGCGGATCCGACAGATACACCACCTCGCCCCCTGTCACCGGCTGCGACGCGACCGGGGCGGTCTGCTTTTCGCTGACGGTCAGGACCGAGCCGGTCACGTCATTGGGCCGGTAGGTCGTGCAGCCCTTGCAGCCCTGATCCCAGGCTGCCATGTAGACCTCCTTGAAGTCGTCAAAGCTGATGTCCTCGGGGCAGTTGATGGTCTTGGAAATGGACGAGTCCACCCACTTCTGCGCTGCGGCCTGCATCCGGACATGGTCCAGGGGCGGCAGGGTCTGGGCGTTGACGAAATGGTCGGGCAGGGGCGCATCACCATGCTTTTCGCGCCAGAGGCGGACGGCGTAGTCGACCACCTCCTCCTCGGTCCGGGAGCCGTCCTTCTGCAGGACCTTGCGGGTGTAGGCATAGGCGAAGACCGGCTCGATGCCGCTGCTGACGTTCCCCGCGTAAAGCGAGATCGTGCCCGTCGGCGCGACCGAGGTCAGAAGGGCGTTGCGGATGCCGTGCTGGGCGATGGCCTCGCGGACATCGGCGTCCATCTGGGCCATGTTGCCCGACGCAAGGAACCCCTCCGCCTCGAACAGCGGAAACGCCCCCTTTTCCTTCGCCAGATCGACCGACGCCAGGTAAGCCGCCCGCGCAATGGCGTGCATCCAGACTTCGGTGACCTTCGCGGCCTCCTCGGATCCATAGCGCAGGCCGACCATCAGGAGGGCATCGGCGAGGCCCGTGACTCCCAGTCCGATCCGCCGCTTGGCTTTCGCCTCGGCCTGCTGTTCGGGTAGCGGGAAACGGGAGGCGTCGACCACATTGTCCATCGCGCGGACGGCAACGCGGACGAGGTGGTCGAGCGCCTTCATGTCCATCGCGGCATGGGCGTCGAACGCATCCTTCACCAGCGTCGCCAGGTTGATCGACCCCAGCAGACAAGCGCCATAGGGCGGCAGTGGCTGCTCGCCGCAGGGGTTCGTCGCGGCGATGGTCTCGACATAGCCCAGGTTGTTCGCCGCATTGATCCGGTCAATGAAGATCACGCCGGGCTCGGCATAGTCGAAGGTCGACCGCATGATCTTGTTCCACAAATCGCGCGCTTGAAGGGTTTTGTAGACCTTGCCGCCGAAGACCAGCTCCCAAGGGCCATCGGCCTTGACGGCAGCCATGAACGGGTCGGTCACGAGGACCGAGAGGTTGAACATCCGCAGCCTTGCCGGGTCGCGTTTGGCCTCGATGAAGGCCTCGATATCCGGATGGTCGCAGCGCATCGTCGCCATCATGGCACCCCGGCGGCTGCCCGCCGACATGATCGTCCGGCACATCGCGTCCCAGACATCCATGAAGGACAGCGGACCGGACGCATCTGCCGCGACCCCCTTCACCTCGGCCCCCTTTGGCCGGATGGTACTGAAATCGTACCCGATCCCACCGCCCTGCTGCATCGTCAGCGCGGCTTCTTTCAAACCGGTGAAAATCCCCTCCATCGTGTCCGGGATCGTCCCCATGACGAAGCAGTTGAAAAGGGTGACGCTGCGCCCCGTGCCTGCGCCAGCGGTGATCCGGCCCGCAGGCAGGAACCGGAAGCCTTCTAGCGCGGCGTAAAACTCCGCCTCCCACTTGGCCGGGTCAGCCTCAACCTCGGCCAAGGCGCGGGCGATCCGCCGCCAGGTATCTTCGACCGACCCATCCAGCGCCGTGCCATCCGCCGCCTTGAAACGGTACTTCATGTCCCAGATGGCTTCGGCAATGGGGGCGTGGAATCGCGACATGGGGCGAATCTTCCTTCAACTTGTGGATAAGTCTGGGCGAACCCACAAGATACGCCCCGCACTGGCCCGGGTCAACTTGAAGCCGCCACGCGGGCGCCTATGATAAGCGGCATGATCAACATCCTGAAACTATGCGTTGGCGCGGATTCGGTTGAGGACCTGCTCGACTGGCAAGCCTCCCAGCGCCGTCACTGGCCGCCGGGCAAGGCCGTCCATGTCACCCGCATGTGGCCCAAACGTGAAGCCGAGGTGCTGGAAGGCGGGTCCCTGTATTGGGTCATCAAGGGTGTGATCCTGGCGCGGCAAACGATCCATGACCTGCAGCAGGTGGATATGGGCGACGGCATCAGCCGCTGCGCCCTAGTGCTGGACGCCGAGGTGATCCGCACCGAAGCCGCCCCCCGTCGTCCGTTCCAGGGCTGGCGCTATCTTGAGCCCGCAGACAGCCCGCGCGACCTGCCCAAAGGGCGGGCCAAGGATGACCCCCTGCCCGCAGCATTGGCTCAAGCGCTGGCCGAAATCGGGCTGCGCTGACGGCAGGGGGCACGATTTTTCTGCGAAAAATCGCAGTCCCTGGGCAGAGGTCAATAGTTGTTGGGGTTGCCCGCAACGATGGTACCGGTGCCGCCATCGACGCCGTTCTGCACCCAGGTCACGGCCTCACCCTCGATCCGCACGTTCCAGCAATCCGGCGCTTCGCCATAGCTGAAGCACATCGTGTCGCCCTCGACCGTCCAGGTGCCGGTGTAATCCGCGCCCTTGATCGTGCCATCGGCGCCATAGAACTCGGTATAGGCGCCTGAGGCAGACATGCTGCCTTGCACCGTATTGCCGCTGATCGCAGCGGTGATCTCGGGCCCGGTGGCAAGGGTTTGGGCAAGGCTTGGGCCGGCGCGGCCGCAAGAAGCAGGGTCAGGGTCAGACGCTTGAACATGGGGGCCTCCGGTTTGGGTCTTTGCAGAACATAGGCGGCGTTGCAGCAGGTCAACCGTCCAAGCCGGTTTGCCGTCAGAACCCCAGCCTGGCCAGCAGCGGCCCAAGTTCCGCGCCCGAGGCCCTGGCCCGGAACAGCACCGCCTGCGACTGCAGGATCAGCCCGTCCGACAGGATCTTCAGGTGGTTCGCCCGCAGCGTTTCCCCTGAACTGGTGATATCGGCAATCGCCTCGGCGGTGCCGTTCTTCACCGTGCCCTCCGTCGCGCCCAGACTGTCGACCAGTTGGTAATCGGCCACGCCGTTTTCGGTCAGAAAGTCCCGCACCATCCGATGATACTTGGTGGCAATCCGCAGGCGGAAGCCATGCGCCACGCGAAAGGCCGCCGCCGCCGCGTCCAGATCATCCAGCGTGTCGACATCGACCCAGACCGATGGCACGGCGATGACGAGGTCAGCCCGGCCAAAGCCCAAGGGTGCCACCTCTTCCACCAGAGTGGCCCAGTCGGCCAGATCCTCGCGCACCAGGTCGGTCCCGGTCACACCCAGGTCAATCCGCCCCGCCGCCAGCTCGCGTGGCACTTCAGAGGCGGCCAGCAGGACCAGCTTTACCCCGGCCATCCCTTCCACCGCGCCGGAATATTCCCGCTCGGCCCCGGTGCGCCGCATGGTCAGGCCGCGCTGGCCGAACCAGTCAAAGGTCTGTTCCATCAAACGGCCTTTGGAGGGCACCCCGATCTTGATCATGTCACCCTTGGTCATGCTTGGCCCCGCAGCCGCGCAACAAGGCCGGGCCGGATCACCCCCCCCACTGCCGGGATCGAGGCCCCTGCCCCAAGAACCGCCGTCAGGGCATCATAGCGCCCGCCGCTGGCCACGGGGGGCAGCGACGTATCCGCCGCATGAAAGCTGAAGACGAAGCCGTCATAGTATTCCAGGCTGGTGCGGCCAAGGCTTGCCGCAAAGGGCAAGGTCGCCACTTCCACACCCTTTGCCGCCAAAGCCTCAAGCCGGGTGGCAAAACGGTCGACTGCCGGGGCAATCGCGGGCAAAAGCGGCGTGATCCCCCGCAGATGCGCCAAGGCCGCCTCAGCCGGGGCCTCCAGCGTCAGAAGATCGTACAAGAGGGCCGCTTCGGGGGCCGAGATCGGCTTGGCCTCTGCATCCTGCAGCAAAGCCTCAGCCCGCGCAGCGATTTCCACGGCCGAGCGGATGCCGACAAAGATGCCCGCTTCGGCGATCAGCGACGGCAAAGACCCCTTGGCCAGCCGCTCCAGCAGGTCTGCCCGCGCCGCAGGCACCGGGGCGCGGCCCGAAAACCGGTCCAGAAGCGCGCGGAACCGTTTTGGCCGCCAGATGTGACGCAACAGGCCGCGCGGCGCTGCGGGGTCGTGTCCAGCCCCCGCACAGCAGCCATCAGGATGCCGATATCCCCGGTTGCAGGCCGCAGGGCCAAGTCAGCCAGCACGCTTTGAAAAAGGGCAAAGACCTCGGCATCGGCGGCTTCCGGGGCGGCGCGGTCAAAGACTTCGAACCCGACCTGCAGATATTCCGATGCCCGCGCCGAGACGCGGCCCTGTTTGCGGAAGACCTCGCCCAGATAAGCATAGCGCGCCGGGTCCGCGCCATGCGCCATATGGGCCTGCACAACCGGCACTGTGAAATCCGGGCGCAGCATCATCTCGCCGCGCAGGGGGTCGCGGGTGACATAGGCGCGGGCACGGATGTCCTCGCCATACAGGTCCAGCAGGGTTTCGGCGGGCTGCAGGATGTCCGCCTCAACCGGAACGGCCCCGGCGGCGATGAAGGCGGCCAGAAGGCGCTCTCCCTCGGCGCGGATGGCGGCCTTGGGGGTCATTGGCCCAGCATCTTCCGGACACCGGCCACCAGATCGGCGCGGTCAACCTCAACCTGCGCGGGGCGGTCCTTCCACTCCTCAAGCGTGGCATTCTCGGCGATCTTCGCGCCAAGGATCAGGTCCTTAAGGATGACCTTGCCCGCGGCCGCTTCATTGCCCCCCTGAATGATGGCGATGGGAGAGGCTCGCTTGTCCGCATATTTCAGCTGGTTGCCAAAGTTCTTCGGGTTGCCAAGGTAGACTTCAGCCCGGATGCCCGCCTGGCGCAACTCACCCACCATGGCCATGTAATCCGCCATCCGGTCGCGGTCCATCACGGTAACGACCACGGGGCCAGAGGTCTCCCCCTGCATCCGCCCCTTGGCCTGCAACGCCGCAAGCAGCCGGTCCACCCCGATGGAAACCCCCGTCGCCGGAACGTCCTGCCCGGTGAAGCGCTTGACAAGGCCGTCATAGCGCCCCCCCGCGACTGATCCGAACTGGCGCTTGCGGCCCTTTTCATCAAGGATTTCAAAGGTAAGCTCAGCCTCATAGACCGGCCCGGTATAGTAGCCAAGACCACGGACGACGCCAGGGTCAATGACGATACGATCGGGGCCATAGCCTTGCGCGGCAAGGAGGGCGGCGATCTCCTCCAGCTCGGCCACCCCCTCTCCCCCGATGGCTGAGGCGCCCACCAGTTCCCGCAGGCGGGCAACCGTCGCTGCCCCGCTGTCGCGCTTGGCGGTGGTGAAGCCCATGACAACCTCGGCCTGGTCCGGAGAAAGCCCGGCGCCCTTGGTGAAGTCGCCGCTCTCGTCCTTCCTACCCTCGCCGAGGAGGGCGCGGACACCCTCTGGTCCAAGGCGGTCGATCTTGTCGATGGCGCGCAGGACGATGCCGCGTTCGGCGTGCCTGTCGTCGCCCGCCAGACCCGCGACCTCCATCACCCCGTTCAAGACCTTGCGGTTGTTGACCTTCACCACATAGTCGCCGCGGGGGATGCCGACGGTCTCCAGCGCATCGGCCAGCATCGCGCAGATTTCGGCGTCGGCGGCGACGGAGGCGGAGCCGACCGTGTCCGCGTCGCATTGGTAGAACTGCCGGAAGCGGCCCGGTCCGGGTTTCTCGTTCCGCCAGACGGGGCCCATCGCGTAGCGGCGGTAGGGGGAGGAGAGGTCGTTGCGGTACTGGGCGGCGACGCGGGCGAGGGGGGCGGTGAGGTCGTATCTCAAGGCCAGCCAATCGGCGGCGTCCTCTTGCCAGGCGAAGACGCCTTCGTTGGGGCGGTCCACGTCGGGGAGGAACTTGCCGAGGGCCTCGACGGTCTCGACCGCGCTCGTCTCCAAGGGATCGAATCCGTAGCGGTGGTAGACGGCGGCGATGGCGTCGAGCATGGCTTTCCGCATCGTGACCTCGGGTCCGAAGTAGTCGCGGAATCCCTTCGGGGTCTCGGCGCGGGGGCGGCGGGGTTTGTCCATGGCTTGGCCTTCGCTTTTGGTCGGGGTCCGTGTATCGGATGGGGGGTGCACGGGCAAGCGGGGGGTATGATGGGGTCGGTCGATCTGGAAGAGAAGGTGGCCCACCTGATCCGGGCGGTGGAGGACCTGTCGGATGTGGTGGCCGCACAGGCCCGGGAAATCGCGGGGCTGGAGCGGCGGGTTCGGCTGTTGATGGAGCGGGCCGCGGAGGAGGAGGCCCTCCGCGAGACCCCAGACGCGAACGTCCGCCCGCCGCACTGGTGAGAGGTGTCCACGGTGGACAGGGTGGGGGCCGCTAAGAATTCCAAGGGGTTAGCTGTGGGCGTTAGGGGTTTGTTAAGGGGTAGTAGCTTTCCAGACTCCGAATGAACCTTTCGTGATGCTGCGGATTTTCAGCAAACCCGGCCTTCCGTTGCGACCGAAAGGCCACAAATCTGCCCGAGTTTGGGTGCACACACGGTGCCAAAGATAGCGACGGAACAAGTTACTTGCGTCGAGGAATCAATGGTGGCAGGCTGCGCACAAGGTCCCGCATCAACCCTGACACCTCGTTAAGGGTCTGGAAAGGCGTCTCGCGCATTGTGCAAGACGACGTTGCACTGTTGGGAACTCGTCCAGCGTTGGCGCGTTGGGCGTAACACGCCAAGGATGGTGAGGGAAAGACATGACCGCTAAAGATCGCGCCGACCAGACGGTCGCGTTGAGCATGCTTATCTTTGAGTTTCTTGCCAAGCGCGGACAACCAATGGATGCAGGAACACTCGTTCGTGAATTCTGTGAGCAAGAGCGCGTTGCGCGGGCCGATGCGGAAGTAGCGTTGTCGATGCTCCTCAATCAACGGGCTGTAGTGGTGGGAGGCGACATGCGCTTGGTGCACAATGTGCGAGTAGCTGCTTAAGGTACGCTGTGCCCGTAGAGAGACCTACTAGGCGGCACTCTGCGGCCGATGGCGACCAGCGGTCAGAGTTCCAGCGCGACAGGGACCGAGTACTGTATTCAACGTCATTTCGCCGGCTCGATGGTGTCACGCAGATCGTCAGGGCCGGCGAAGCTGATGTATTTCACAACAGGCTCACCCACTCCATCAAGGTTGCGCAGGTCGGGCGCAGGCTCGCAGAGTACTGCATTCGCGAGCAAAAAGACGCGGCTGAGTTCCACGGTTTAGATGTCGAAGTTGTCGAAGCCGCCTGCTTAGCACATGACCTCGGCCACCCTCCTTTTGGGCATATCGGCGAAGAGACCCTGGACGACATTCTAACCCGGCCGAACGGACAAGATCCTTGCCTCGATCCTGAGGGTTTCGAGGGCAACGCACAGTCCTTTCGTATCGTGACAAAGCTGGCCATCAGATTCCCACAATGCGAGGGCCTAGACCTGACACGCGCTACTTTGGCTGCACTGCTGAAGTACCCTTGGGCGAGAGACAATACCGAGGCGGGGAAAGCCGCAGGAAAATCCAAGAAGTGGGGCTATTACATAAGCGAGAAGGATGATTTCGACTTCTGCCGCGCTGGGCATGAACCGGACCAGCGGACTTTGGAAGCCGAGCTGATGGATTGGGCTGACGATATTGCATACTCAGTCCACGATCTGGAAGACTTCCATCGTTGCAACGCCATTCCGTGGTCGAGGATCATCGGAACAGATGCCCCGGATGCCGAGAAGATCATCGATAACTCACTCAAGAAGTGGCACGGAGCACCCACTAACGCAAAGGGGCGTCTACGCGACGCGCATCGTCGCCTAACCGGCTTGTTTGAAGGCTTCCGTGCAACAATTCTGTCGGGAGCCTACGAAGGAACGCATCAACAAAGACTGGCGATCCGCTCCCTGACCTCGACCTTGATCGGGCGTTACATACGCGAAACTAAACTAGTTGAGCCGAAGGATTACAGTCCTGGACAATCAAGAGTATCGCTAGATCAAATTTACGAAGACGAAGTGAAGCTTCTTAAGCAAATTGCGCGGGACTACATACTGTCTTCGCCCTCTCTGGCAGCCCAGCAATTGGGACAACGCCGGATTCTGGAGAGCCTGTTCGCTGACTTCTTGGGCGAAATAGAAGACAAAAAGCCTCGTGTTCTCCCTCGCCGATTTCACCACCTCGTCGAAGACAATGGTCTATCTCCGGCTCGGATTGCCTCAGACTGTGTCGCTTCGCTGACAGAAGGCGAAGCCATTGCAATGCACCAACGGTTGACGGGCATTTCCAGCGGATCGGTTCTTGATCCAATCGTCAGATAGGGTCCTTTCATCCCAACTTATCATTCCCCCCAAACCACTCCTCCACCTTCGACATCACGTCGTCCGCCAGCCCCGGGCTCTTCGCCTGAGGCCCGCTGAACCGCAGAACCCAGCCGCCGGGGCTGGCCTCCCGCGTGATCGTCAGGCCCTGGCGGAGCTTTAGGAGCCTGCGGGGGCGGCGGGTGGTGGGGTTGGTGGGCTCACGCAGCACATCCTGCAGGACGGGGCGGAGGGTGGACCATTGCGTCTCAACCCCCAGACCCATGACGGGGTGGAGGGTGGCGGTGAGGAGGTCCTCATGCCCGGACTGGAGTGCTGCGGCGAGGGTGTCGAGTTGGCGGGTGGTGAGGAGGGCCGCGTCGGTGAGGAGGGGGGCGAGGGCTTCGACCACGCTCACATGGTTGCGGATGCGGGTGCGGGTGGTGCGGGGGGCGCTGGGGAAGAGGGTGGCGATGGCCTGATCGGGGGTGTCGAAGTGGCCCTCCTCAATCGCGTTCAGGATGAGGGCGGCTTTTTCCCAGGCGGTGACGGGTTCGCGGATCTCATTCTCGGTGACCATGCTTGCGAGGGCCTGGGCGATGGTCTGGGGGGCGCGGAGGAAGGCGGGGATCGTGGGGTGGCCGAGGGCCGCGCAGGCGGTGAGGCGGCGGAGGCCGGAGATGAGGCCGTAGGTATGGGTTCCGTTTTCGTGGGTGCGGGGGGTGGAGAGGCGCCAGACCTCGATGGGGGGTGCGGAGGCCTTCGGTCGCGATGGAGTGCTGGAGTTGGGCGAGGGCGGCGGGGTCGAAGGGGCGGTGCGGTCGCGCAGGAGCGCGGTGGGGGGCGATTTCGGGTCAGGGGGAGGTGGTGGAGGGGGTCCATGGCGTGCTCCTTTTGACGGGAGGGAAGCGCATGGGGGTTAAG
>JAAUPC010000071.1 GCA_012036325.1 Paracoccaceae bacterium | reverse complement strand
GTCAAGAATGAACGTCGATCCATGCAGTACTCCTCCACAATTGGCCCCCCGGGTTCGTCGCGACCCGTGCCAGGCACGTCTGAGAGGTAGACCCTAGCCAAGGTTCTGCAAGATGAGAACCCAAAACTGCCAACAGCCCGGGCGATGTGGTCATATTTCCTTACCAGAACCCTAGACAGGTCAACAGCGCAGTGTTGTTTGCGCTATCAGTCGCGGAAAACAGTTGATCGCGCTGCCGAACTGCTTCCGTCTGCCGCAGGTCTTGCCCCGCAGCCAGAGAATCACCCCGAAACCGCAAGAGGCCGTCCGTGTTCAGTTACATCTCGCTTGGCACCCGAAATCTGGCACAGGCCATGCCGTTCTATGATGCCGTGCTGGCTCCGCTCGGCCATCAGCGGATTGACGATTATGACCCCGAAGACCGATCGGCTGCCTGGGGGCTGGATGATCCCGGGCCGCATCTTTGGGTGACCGAGCCCTTTGATGGCCAGCCCGCCACAGTGGGCAATGGCACCATGGTGTCCTTCCTTGCCCCCTCTCGCGCCGCGGTGGACGCCTTTCATGCCGCGGCCTTGGCGCAAGGCGGCAGTGATGAAGGCGGCCCTGGCTTGCGGCCGCAATACGGACCGCATTTCTACGCCGCCTATGTGCGGGACCCCGATGGCAACAAGCTGAACGCGGTCTGTTACCTTCCGGCCACAAAAGCGCAGCCCGGCTGATTGCTGATCACGCATCCGTGCGAATTCCGGCCCCTGCCCCTTGCAATTGCCGGGCTGCGACCAAACCTCCCCCCAAACCAAATTGGGGAGCCATCTTGACCTATCTTCTCTTTACCATCGGCCTGGCCATGCTGTTCTTCGGCGGCGAGTGGCTGGTGCGCGGCGCCTCATCGGTCGCGCGGCACTTTCACCTTTCGCCCATGGTCATCGGCCTGACCATCGTCGGCTTCGGCACCTCGGCCCCCGAACTTCTGGTGTCCTTGCAAGCTGCCTGGGAAGGCAAGCCCGAGATTTCCATTGGCAACGTGGTCGGATCGAACATCGCCAACATCCTCTTGATCCTTGGCGTTTCGGCTGTCATCGCCCCTCTTGTGGTCGACGCCCGCAAGATCTGGCGCGATCTGGCCTTCATGCTGGCCGCGACCTTCGTCCTGTGGGGGATGCTGCTTGGGACTGAGATCACGCGGCTTTACGGCGCTGTTCTTTTTGTTGGCTTGCTGATCTTCCTCGGCTCGACCTTCTTCTTTGGCAAGGTCGAGCCGGAAGAAGATCAGCCGGAAGAGAACCAGCTGAAAGCCTGGGGCTTCACCATCGGCGGGTTGATCGTGCTGGTGATCGGCGCGCGGCTTCTGGTCGACAGCGCCATCGTGATCGCAACGACCTTTGGCATCTCGGAAGCGGTCATCGGGCTAACCATCGTTGCCGTGGGCACCTCCTTGCCCGAGCTTGCGACCAGCATCATTGCCGCCTTCCGCAAGCAGACCGAGATTGCGGTTGGCAACGTGGTCGGCTCGAACGTGTTCAACATTTTCGGCATCCTCGGCATCACTGCGCTTGTCTCACCGATCCCGGTTGATCCGCGTTTTGGCGCGATCGACATGCCGGTGGCGGCTGCCGTTGCCGTCGGGCTGGCCGTGTTGGCGTTCACGCTGAGAGGCTTGCCCCGGCTTGCAGGGGTCGGCCTTCTGGTGGCCTATGGTGGCTACCTTTGGGCGATGACCTAAGGACGGATTCTGGCCCTCTGACGCCCGGCGCAGACCCTGCGCCGGGCTTTTTCTTGCGAAAGTTGCGCCACGCGACAGCGTGCCGCAACAATCGTTCAAAAATACCAGGCCCTTGCGACATTTTCGGATTGCAAATCCCGTTGACGCCCGGCATATCGGCCCCTACTGTTCCATCCGAACATGAAGGGGTCGGCCCATGGCCAGAATTCTTGTCATCGTAGGAAGGACGCGCATGGGCCGGTAACGGTTGACCATTCAGGTTCCCATGCGCCCCCGAAGGAAACTTCCGGGGGCTTTTTGTTGCGCGAAAGAGGGAGTGACGACTATGGCAAAGCAGATGACCGGTGCGCGGATGGTGATCCAGGCGCTCAAGGATCAAGGGGTTGAGGTCGTGTTCGGCTATCCCGGCGGCGCCGTGCTTCCGATCTATGACGAGATTTTCCAGCAAAACGACATCCGCCACATCCTGGTGCGCCACGAACAAGGCGCGGTTCACATGGCAGAAGGCTATGCGCGGTCAACCGGCAAGCCGGGCGTCGTGCTGGTGACCTCAGGCCCCGGTGCGACCAATGCGGTCACCGGTCTGGTCGATGCGCTGATGGATTCGATCCCGCTGGTCGTGCTGACCGGCCAGGTTCCGACCTTCATGATCGGCACCGATGGCTTTCAGGAAGCTGATACGGTGGGCATTACCCGCCCCTGCACCAAGATGAACTGGCTGGTGAAGGATACGGCAAAGCTGTCGGAAACCATCCACCAGGCGTTTCACGTCGCCACGCATGGCCGCCCCGGCCCGGTGCTGATCGACATTCCGAAGGATGTGCAGTTTGCCACGGCAACCTACACGCCGGCCGAAAAGATCAAGGCCACGCATTACAAGCCCAAGACCGAAGGCGATCCGGCCCAGATCGCCCGGCTGGTGGACTTGATGGAAAGCGCGGAACGCCCGATCCTGTACACTGGTGGCGGCGTCATCAACTCGGGCCCGCGCGCCAGCCAGCTTCTCCGCGCCCTTGCGGCGGAGACGGATTTCCCGGTTACCTCCACCCTGATGGGGCTGGGCTCCTACCCCGCCTCCGGCAAGAACTGGGTCGGCATGCTGGGGATGCATGGTCTTTATGAGGCCAATCTGGCGATGCACGGCTGCGACGTGATGATCAACTTCGGCGCGCGCTTTGATGACCGGATCACGGGGCGGATCAAGGACTTCAGCCCGGGGTCGAAGAAGGCGCATATCGACATCGACCCCTCTTCGATCAATAAGGTCATCCGTGTCGATGTGCCGATCGTCGGCGATATTGCCACCGTTCTGGAAGAGGTCCTGCGCCAGTGGCGCGCACGGGGCAGCAAGACCAACAAGGGCGGGCTGGCCAAATGGTGGGCGCAGATCAACGACTGGCGCGCGGTGAAATGCCTGACCTACAAGCAGTCAACCACGACGATCAAGCCGCAATACGCGCTGGAACGGCTTGAGGCGCTGACCAAGGGTATGGACCGCTACATCACCACCGAGGTTGGCCAGCACCAGATGTGGGCCGCCCAGTTCCTTGGCTTCGAAGGCCCGAACCGCTGGATGACTTCCGGTGGCCTTGGCACCATGGGCTACGGCCTGCCTGCCTCCATCGGCGTGCAGATTGCCCACCCCGAGGCTTTGGTCATCAACGTCGCGGGTGAGGCGTCCTGGCTGATGAACATGCAGGAAATGGGCACCGCCATCCAGTTCCGCGCGCCAGTGAAGCAGTTCATCCTGAACAACGAACGCCTTGGCATGGTCCGCCAGTGGCAGGAACTTCTGCATGGCGAGCGGTACTCCAGCAGCTGGTCCGAAAGCCTGCCCGATTTCGTGAAACTGGCCGAAGCGTTCGGCTGCAAGGGCATCAAATGCGCTGATCCGAAGGACCTTGACGACGCGATCATGGAGATGCTGCGCTATGACGGCCCGGTGATCTTCGACTGCCTGGTCGAAAAGCACGAAAACTGCTTCCCGATGATCCCCTCGGGCAAACCGCATAACGAGATGCTCTTGGGCGACGCGGACACCCAGGGCGTCATCGGATCCAAGGGCGCTGTGCTGGTCTGAAAATGCAGTCCCCCGCCGAACGACGCGAGGCCGACGCCCGCCTGCAGCCCTTTGCGGGGCGGGTGGCGTTCTACCTGGCGGGCCTGACAGCAGTGGTTTCGCTGACCCTTTTCACGTCGATGATTTTGGTGACCTTCGTCCAGACCTCACAACCCGGCAACCCATTGCCGCCATTGGATTTTCGGGTTTTTTGGGGCGCAGCCAGGCTGGCGGCCGCGGGCGAGCCGTTGGCCGTGCACGACCTTGGGCGCCTGGGCTCCACCTTCGGTGCCGGCGCAGAGGACTACCTGCCCTGGCTTTATCCGCCAGGGTTTCTTGCCCTTGTCACCCCCCTGGGCACCCTGTCCTTCGCCATGGCCTACCTGATCTGGACGGGTCTGACGGTCATCCTGACCCTATGGGCGTTCCGGCCCTATGTCGGCGGCATAGGCGCGCTGTGGATCATCGCGGCCCTCGCCCCGGCCACTTATCCGGCGATCCTGCTTGGGCAGAACAGCCTGTTGTGGATGGCGGGCCTTCTGGCGGCCCTCGCGGCGTTGCGCGACGGGCGGTGGCTTTTGTCCGGTGTGCTGATCGGTTGCCTGACCCTTAAGCCGCATCTGGGCATCATGATCCCTGTCGCGTTGCTGGCCATCGGCGCCTGGCGTACCGTGTTTGCGGCCGGTGCCACGACGGTCGCACTTATGGTGTTGCCGACCTTGCTTTACGGTGTCGAGTATTGGCGGCTTCTTGGGCTTGGCCTCGCTGAACACAGGGAAAGGCTGGAGGTGTGGATCGGAGAGATGTTGTACATGATGAACCTCGGGTTCACCGCTGCCTACTTCGGCGTGCCGGACGCGGCTGCCTGGGCACTGCAATGGTTTCTGGCGCTTCTCTGTGGTATCGCAGTGGCCGTTGTCTGGAGGTCAAACAAGGTGGGATTTGATCTGAAGGCGGCCGTCCTTTTGTGCTCCATGATCCTGTCGGCGCCGTATCTGTGGTATTACGAAGCCGTATTTCTGGTGCCTTTGGCTCTGTTCCTCTTGCGTGGTGGCGTTCTTTCCTTGAAACCGCTGAATTTCCTGATCCTCGTGCCTTTGTGGATGGGCGCCGTTCTGCAAGCGTTCAACATGGTCATTGATCTTTTCGATCCCCGCTGGCTGCGCGTGGCCTACATTCCGCCGCTCGTTCTGTTTTGCCTTGGGCTTTGCCTTCGACATGCCTTTTCCCGACCGGCACTGGTCGCGCGGGCCGCATGATGCTGCAGTCCCCCAGTGACCGCCAGGCCGCAGACGCCCGACTTGCCCCGTTCAACAGCCGGGCGGGGTTCATGGCCGCGGGGCTTGCGACAGTTGTCTCTATCGCCTTCATCTCGTTGGTTGTTTCGGTGTCATTCATCCTGACAACGGGGGCGGGCGTCAGTGCGATGAGCGTCGATTTCCGGGTGTTCTGGGGCGCCGCCAGGCTGGCCGTTGCGGGTGAGCCCTTGGCCGCGCTTGACCCGGTCCGGCTTGGCGCATCGCATGCCACCTATCCGGATGCCTACCTGCCCTGGCTTTACCCGCCGGGCTTTCTCCTCCTCGTCACGCCTTTGGGCTTCATGTCCTTTGCGACGGCGTTCCTGGTCTGGACGGCGGCAGCCTATGCCGCGATCACCCTGGCGGTGCGGCCTTTCGTGGCCGAGATCAGGCCGGTCTGGGTTCTTCTTGCCGTCGCGCCAGCCTATCTGCCGACCATGCTTTTGGGCCAGACCAGCCTGTTCTGGATGGCGGGCCTGCTTGCGGCGTTGGCGGCCTTGCGGGCGGAACGCTGGATTCTTGCCGGTGTGCTGATCGGCTGTCTGACGCTGAAACCACAGTTGGGCCTGATGATCCCCTTCGCGCTGCTTGGGATCGGGGCCTGGCGGACGATCCTTGCCGCCGTGGTGACGACCATTGTGCTTATGGCGGGGCCGACGCTGATCTACGGGCTTGAATACTGGTCATTGCTGCAGGCGCTGTTTGTCGAGCATGGCGACCGGATGATCTATTCCTGCCAAAGCGTCCGACTGATGATCAGCCCGGTCAATACCTTGTGCTTCTATGGGCTGGCCTCTCAGTCAGCGCTGCCGATCCAATGGGGCATCATGGCCCTGATGATGGCGCTTGTCCTCTGGGTCTGGAGGTCGGACCGCGCAGGGTTCGATGTGAAGGTGGCCGTCCTCTTGATCGCCATCCTGCTGTCTGCACCCTATTTGTGGTACTATGAGGGGGCGCTTATGGCCGCGATTGCACTTTTCCTGATCCGGGGTGGGGTTCTGTTGACCCGACCGGGTCATGTGGTTCTGCTGTTTCTTCTGTGGATCGGCTCTGGCATGCAGGCGGTCAACTTCTTCTATGATGCGCTCCATCAAGGTTGGCTTGGGGCAGCCTATATCCCGCCCTTGCTGTTCATTTGCCTGGGTCTGTGCCTTTTGCAGACGCGGGCCACGCCCCAAGCAGTGGTGCCTGCCAAATGACCCGTCCCGTCCAGAGCCTTGAGGACCGCCACACCGCAGACGCCCGGCTTGCCCCGTTCGACAGCCGGGCGGGGTTCCTTGTCGCGGGTCTGGTGGCAGCGGGGTCCCTCGTCTTCATCACGATGGTCATGGGGATCGCCTTCCTCCTGACCGCAAACCCCGACACCCCGGCATTAAGCAATGATTTCAGGGTGTTCTGGGGCGCGGGCCGACTTGCCGTGGCGGGCGAGCCCTTGGCGATCCACGATCTTGCGCGGCTCGGGGCGTCACACGCCACCGGCCTTGATGTGATCATGCCGTGGCTTTACCCACCGGCCTTCCTGGTCATGGTGACACCCTTGGGACTGATGCCCTTCGCCTGGGCCTACCTTGGCTGGGCGGTGGCGTCGCTTGCGATGGTTGCCTGGGCCGCGCGATCCTTTGTGGCGGGGATCGGGCCGGTCTGGGTTCTGATGGCCTTGGCACCAGCCTACTTTCCCTGCGTGATGATGGGGCAGACCAGCCTCTTTTGGCTTGCGGCACTACTTGCAGCCCTCGCCGCGCTGAGCCAGGGCCGCTACGTCGTCGCAGGGGTGT
The DNA here is from genome assembly GCA_012036325.1 of Paracoccaceae bacterium. GTDB lineage: Bacteria > Pseudomonadota > Alphaproteobacteria > Rhodobacterales > Rhodobacteraceae > Tabrizicola. Next base: position 5,033 of record JAAUPC010000071.1, on the reverse strand, counting down.
TCATCGGGCTCTTGACGCTGAAGCCGCAATTGGGGGTGATGATCCCGCTGGCGCTGCTGGCCATCGGCGCCTGGCGCACGATCCTGTCGGCCTGTGTCACCACGGTTCTCTTGCTTGCCCTGCCGACGCTCTATTACGGGTTGGACTATTGGCCCCTCCTCGGCAAGACACTGGAAGACCACGGCACCAACATCATCTTTTCCATCATTGCGCTGAAGCTGATGCTCAACCCGATGTACTTTCTGGCCTTCATCGGGGTCGATCCGGAGGTCGCCATGAACATCCAGCTTGGCCTGATGGCGCTGTCGGCAGTGGCGGTCTTCGCGCTTTGGCGGTCTGACCGGGTAGGCTTTGATGTCAAGGCGGCAGGGCTCTTGTGCGCGATCATGCTGTCGGCCCCCTATCTTTGGTATTACGAAGGCGCCCTGATGCCCGCAATCGCGCTGTTCCTCTTGCGTGGCGGCGTTCTGTCGGTCCGGCCGCTGCACATGCTGCTTCTGGTTCCGTTGCTGATCGGGGGTGGGGCGCAGGCGCTGAACGTCTTCACCGCGCTTTTTGATCAGCGTTGGCTGGGCGCCGCGATCATTCCGCCGCTTGTGATGGTCTGTTTTGTCCTGTGCCTGGCGCAGATCGTTGCACCGCGGGCCACGGCCCCCGCATCCGCGTGACCGTGATGGATCACCAAGTCATCGCGCGCGCACCTGCAAGAAAGCTGCCCTGATGCAAAGCCCGGAAGACCTACGCGCCGCCGACGCCCGCCTGCAGCCCTTTGCCGGCCGTAAAGGATTTCTCTTGGGCGGGCTTACGGCGGTGACCACCGGGCTTTTTGTCGGCCTTGTCCTGCTGGTATCCTTCATCCTGACACTGCAGCAAGGCCAGACCGCGATGAGCATCGACTTCCGGGTGTTCTGGGCGGCAGGCAAGCTTGCCCTTGACGGTCAGCCCTTGGCGGCCTTCGACATCGCGCGCCTGGCCGAGGTGCACCAGACCTATGCCGAGACCTATTTGCCCTGGCTTTATCCGCCCGGTTTTCTGGTCATCGTCACGCCGCTTGGGGCCCTCTCCTTCCCGCTGGCCTTCACCCTTTGGACGACGGTTTCACTGGGCCTGGTGGCCTGGGCGTTCCGGCCCTTCGTGGCCGGGATCGTGCCGCTTTGGCTGGCGGTCAGCCTCGCCCCGGCCTTTTACCCAGGGATACTGCTGGGGCAGAACAGCCTTTTGCTTCTGGCGGGGCTGCTGGCCGCGCTGGCCGCTTTGCGGGCGGAACGCTGGGTGCTGGCGGGGGTCTTCATCGGCCTTCTGACCTTGAAGCCACAGCTCGGGATCATGATCCCCTTCGCGCTTCTGGCAATCCGGGCATGGCGCACGATTTTTGCCGCGATCGGCACGACGGTTGCCCTCTCGGTCCTGCCGACGCTGCTTTATGGGCTGGATTACTGGCCCTTGCTGCAGGCCAGTATGGCTGACCACAGCGCCACGATGCTGCAGTCCATCGACGGGATGAAATGGATGATCAGCCTGGTCTATGTGCTGACGCTTCTGGGCGTGGACACAGGCCTTGCTTTGAGGGTGCAGCTGGCGATCACCGCCGCCTGCGCGGCGGCGGTCTATGCGCTCTGGCGGTCGGACCGGGCCGGGTTTGACGTCAAAGCCGCGGGCTCTTGCTCGCCGTGCTTCTCTCCGCGCCCTATCTCTGGTCCTATGAAGGGGCGCTGATGGCGGCCGTAGCCCTTTTCCTGCTGCGCGGTGGCATCCTGACCACGCGCCCCGCGCATCTTTGCTTGGCTGGCCTTTTGTGGACCGGGGCCGCGCTGCAAACGCTGAACCTCTTCGTCAAGGTCATCGACGCAAGATTGCTGGGCGCAGCCCTTATCCCGCCGCTTCTCTTCTTCTGCTTTGCCTTGTGTCTGCGGCAAATCATCCGGCCGCAGCCGAACTACCTGAAACCGGCCTGAATGCGCATCAGGCCTTAATGAAACACTTGAAACCGCTGGCCATCCTGCGCACACAGGCATCGGACGGCACGATCCTTGGGAAAAACGCATGTCGGCACTGAACATCAAGAAGGGCTCCTCCAGCCACTCGGCCTATGACCTTCGCGACAGTCATTCGCAGGTTGAGGAAAGCCACACCCTCGCGGTGATCGTCGAGAACGAACCTGGCGTGCTCGCGCGGGTCATCGGCCTCTTTTCTGGCCGGGGCTACAACATCGACAGCCTCACCGTGGCCGAGGTGGACCACACTGGCCACCGGTCGCGCATCACCATTGTCACGCGCGGCACCCCTGCGGTGATCGACCAGATCGAGGCGCAGCTGCGCCGGATGGTTCCAGTCTATGATGTGCATGACCTGACGGCCGAAGGCCCGGCGGTGCAGCGCGAACTGGCGCTGATCAAGGTGGCCGGCAAGGGCGCCGCCCGGGTCGAGGCCCTGCAGCTGGCCGAGATCTTCCGCGCCAATGTGGTGGATTCGACGCTGGAAAGCTTTGTGTTCGAAATGACCGGCACCCCGGAAAAGATTGACGCCTTCGCCGACCTCATGCGCCCCTTGGGCCTGTTGGAGATTGCCCGCACCGGCGTTGCTGCCCTGGCCCGCGGCGTCTGACGGCATGCAGGACGCCCCTTCGATCGCAGCGGGCGACGCGCGGCTGCAGGCTTTCTCCGGCACCGGCACCAAGGCGGTGGTGGTTCTGGGCATCAGCCTGACGCTGTTTCTGACGATACTTGTCGTGGCAACCGGGTTCATCCTGACCTCGGAAGACGGTCTGCGCACCATCGATTCCGACTTTCGGGTTTTTTGGGCCACGGCGCGGCTGGTGCTGGCAGGCGATCCCCTGGCCGCCCTGGACCAGGCCAACCTTGAAGCCCAGTACAACACCGTCACCGAAGACTGGATGCCCTGGCTTTATCCTCCCGGCTACATGTTCCTGACCGCGCCGTTCGGGGCGATGTCTTACGCCTGGGCGTTTCTGGTCGCGACCTGATCGCAATTCTGGGGATGTCGCTTGCCGCGCGGCCCTTCGTCGCCGGGGTCAAACCGGTCTGGGCAGCGATGGCCCTGGCCCCGGCCTATCTGCCGGCGCTGGTCATTGGCCAGAACAGCATGATCTGGCTTGCGGTCCTTATGGCTGCGCTGGCGGCCATGCGCTCGGGCAAGGCGGTACTGGCGGGGGTCCTGATCGGCTGTCTGACGCTGAAGCCGCAACTCGGCGTGCTGATCCCTTTTGCCCTCTTGGCGTCCGGACAATGGCGCACGATTTTTGCGGCCTTGGGCACCACGTTTGTTTTGGCGATGGTGCCAACATTGATCGTGGGGCTGGAATATTGGCCGCTTTTGTCCAGCAACACGACCGAACACGCCAGCCGGATGATTGAGCTGGTGTCTGAGCTTTATCTGACGGTCGGCCCTTTCGCGTTCCTTGCCCAGCTTGGCCTGCCCGCGGCAACCGGGCTTTCGGTGCAATGGGGTGTCATGGCGGTCGCTGCCCTTTCGGTGTTCCTGTTCTGGCGGTCGGACCGGATCAGCTTTGACGCGAAGGTCGGCCTCTTGATGACCGCGATCCTGCTCTCCGCGCCCTATCTGTGGTATTACGAGGCGGCGATGATGGCGGCGATTGGCCTCTTTCTGGTGCGGGCGGGCATCCTGACCACCCGCTGGCCGCATCTGGTGCTGGTGACGCTCTTGTGGATTGGCGCAGGCTTGCAGTCGATGGACCTGGTCTTCCCCCTGTTCGAGGACCGCTATCTTGGCGCTTTCATCGTCACGCCAGTGCTGACCGCCTGCTTCGCCTTGTGCTGGGCGCATCTCTTGCAAGCGCGCCGGTCGCCTGTCGCTCTGGATTGACCAAACCGTCCGCACCGCGCAAGGTGACAGGGCTTCGTCAATCAGGCCTGGATGACATCATGGACCCAGACCGGTTTTCGCCAGCACCCCCAACCCAGCTTGGCTGGGCGGAATGGTGGTCCGAGGTGCGCTGTCTGGCCATGCCCCTTCGCCGCAAGATTGCCGAGCAACCGCGCCCGATCCGTCCAAGCTTGGGCATCCGCTCTTCACCGACCGGCTCAAGGACCGCAGGCAGCGCTGGCTGGTTGAAAAACAGCCAAACCCCTATGCAGCAGTGGCCTCCAAAACCGGCGGGACCGACTTCATGCGCGCAATTGGCTATTCCGTGCCCGAGCGTTACGGGATCTACCCCACCCTGGACGACCTGCCCCGGTTTGAAGATCTGCCCAAGGCCTTTGCCCTGAAACCCTTGAACGGGTTCTCCAGCACCGGTGTTTTCCTGATGCGCGACGGAGTTGATCTGATGCGCCACCGACCCCTGACCCGCGATCAGCTGATCCAGTTAACCCGTGCCGAAACCGGCCGGAAAGCCCTTGCCATCAACGGGGCTTGGGTCGCGGAAGAGCTGCTCTTCAACTATGACGATCCCGACACCCCGGCGCATGATTACAAGTTCCTGTGCTTTGGTCCCAAAGTTCTCGCCATCGTCATCAACAAGGCGACCGGCCTGAAAGATCCGAAATATCGCGTCTGGCTCCGCGATCCTGACTGGCAGCCCCTGCCCTATCAGATTCACTGGAACCGACATAGCGAACCCACCCTCCTGCCACGTCCGCCCTGTCTTGACGACATGCTGCACATGGCATCGGATGCCGCCGGCCAGCTGAACATCTTCGTGCGGGTTGATCTTTTTGCCACCCAGCGCGGCCCGGTCTTTTGCGAATTCACCGGCTATCCGCACAGCGGTAACAACATCACCCCGCGCGCCGATGTCTGGTTGGGCTCGCACTGGAAAACGCTGGATGGCGGGGTTGATCCGTAAAGGGGCACGTGGCGGCCTGCCCCTCTCCCGCTTCGCCTAATGTCCGGAAAACCGCGGCAAGCGCTTTTCCAGAAACGCCGCCACCCCCTCACGGAAATCATCGCTCGCGCCACAAGCGCCCTGCAGCCGGGCCTCCAGCGCGAGTTGCGTTTCCAGGTCCTGATCGAAAGCCCCGCGCAGCGCCTGTTTCAAGGCGGCGAAGGCCCCG
>JAAUPC010000070.1 GCA_012036325.1 Paracoccaceae bacterium | reverse complement strand
GCCGCCCCGCGCGCCCGAGGATGCGCCGCCGCCGCCGCCACCCTGACCGGCATAATCGTCATAGCCGCCACGGTCATCATAGCCACCACCACCACCGCCGCCCGATCCGCCATCGCGCCCGCCAAGCAGCGTGAGGTTGCCGGAATAGGGCCGCAGCACCACCTCGGTCGAATAGCGATCAGCGCCGGACTGGTCCTGCCACTTGCGGGTTTCAAGCTGACCTTCGATGTAGACGGTCGATCCCTTGCGCAGGTACTGTTCCGCAATCTTGCCCAAGGGTTCGTTGAAGATCGCGACGAATGCCATTCCGTCCGTTCCTTCTTTTCGCCCGACGCCTTGTCGCGCCAGGTTTCCGAGGTCGCGATGCGCAAGTTGACCACCTTGCCGCCGTTCGGAAAATTCCGCACCTCAGGATCACGCCCCAGGTTGCCCACGATGATGACCTTGTTGACCGACCCCGCCATGCGATTCTCCCTGAGTGTTCCGGCAGCGACAGTCTCGCCGCCGCTTGGTTAACAAATCTATACCGAGGCTATGCCCCAAGGCCAAGGCCCGCTGCACGGCGGCCCGTGCGGGCAAGTCGGCAAGACTTTGCGTGCCGGGCCGGGCAGGGTGGGGAAATCCGGAAGGTTCCAGACTGGAAATTCTGCGCAACTGCAGTATAGTCACACCGGAATGGGTGCCCCGGGGGGGGAATGTGGTAGCTGGGTTGAGGGAAATCTGCGGGCGCAGGCTGGTGATTGCTGGCCTTGGCCTCTTTGCCTTTGCAGCACCCGCCGTGGCCGAGGGGCTGCAGCTGACAGGCTCCTCCAAGTCACGGATCGCGCTTTTCGAATCGCAGTCGCGGCTGATCGATGACAAGCTCGCCAAGCAATACAGCGGCTCGGTCAAGCTGACGCCAAAGTACAAGGCCGGAGAGGAGGTCGAAGAGGCCACTCCCGCCTATCGTGGCAGCTATAAGGGCGAATATTTTGAGGTGGCGAAGGCCGCCGCCCGCAAGCATGGCGTGCCGGAAGACCTGTTTCTGCGGCTGGTCCAGCAGGAAAGCGGTTGGAACCCCGGTGCGGTCAGCGTCAAGGGTGCCACTGGTCTTGCGCAACTTATGCCGGGAACCGCCGATGCGCTTGGCGTCGACATAGATGACCCCCAAGCCAACCTGGACGGCGGCGCGCGCTACCTGCGGATGATGTACGACAAGTTCGGCAGCTGGAAACTGGCCCTCGCCGCTTACAACGCCGGTCCCGGTGCTGTCGAAGAGCACGACGGCATTCCGCCCTATGCCGAGACGGAAAACTATGTGAAGGCGATCCTGGGGTAGGGTGGGCAGTATTGCCCACCCTACTCAGCAGCAACCTTGATCACGGGCTCCATCGCGGCGAACACCTCAGGGCTCAGGTGGCACTTGATCTGGTGCCCGCCTTCCAGCGTGACCATGGGCGGGACCTCGCGGTCGCAGAGCCCGCCGGGCACCTGGGCTTTCCAGCGGCAACGCGTCTGGAACGGGCAGCCGGGCGGCGGGTTGACGGCCGAAGGAATGTCCCCCTCAAGGACGATGCGCTTGCGGATCACCTTGGTGTCGGCGATCGGCACCGCGGACAAAAGCGCTTCGGTATAGGGGTGGTAGGGTGGCTGGAAGACCTGATCGGTCGTACCGGTCTCAACCACATGGCCAAGATACATCACCAGGACCCGGTCAGACAGATATCGGACGATGGACAGATCGTGGCTGATGAACAAAAGCGTCGTGCGGTTTTCCCGCTGGATATCCATCAAAAGGTCGGTCACGGCGGCCTGCACGCTGACGTCCAGCGCGGACACGGGTTCATCGGCCACCACGACCTTGGCCCCGCCGGCAAAGGCGCGGGCGATGCCGACGCGCTGCTTTTGCCCGCCCGAAAGCTGCCGCGGCATCCGTTCGGCAAAGGCGCGGGGCAGCTTCACCAGATCCAGCAGCTCCAGCATCCGGTTCTGGCGGTCCTCATCCGACGTGCCCTGCTTGAAAATCTCCAGCGCGCGGATGATCTGGCGGCCGACGGTCATCGACGGGTTCAGGGTGTCAAAGGGGTTTTGGAACACCATCTGCACGGATGAGACAGTATCCACGTTCCGCTTCTGGATCGGGGTCGACTGAACGTTTTCGTCAAAGAGCATGATCGACCCCGAGGTCGCCGTCTCCAGCCCCATCAGCACCTTGGCGAAGGTGGACTTGCCGCAACCGCTTTCGCCGACAATGGCCAGCGTCTCGCCCTCGCGGGCCTCGAAGCTGAGGGTTTCGTTGGCCTTCACCACCTTCTTTTCACCGCCGCCAAAGGCACCCGATGAAATCGCATAGTATTTCTTCAGATCCTCCATTTTCAGGACGACCTTGCCGACCGCAGCCTTTTCCTTGACCGCGCGTTTCGCGGGGGGGGCGTCCCAGTCAATCTCGCTCCAGCGCAGGCAGCGGCTGGCGTGGCGGTCACTGCCGGGGACGGGGTCCATCGGGATGTCGGTCGCATCGCAGCGCCCGGCTTGAAAGTAATCGCAGCGCGGGCCGAAGTTGCAGCCCTGGGGGCGTTCATGGGGCAGGGGGAAGTTGCCGGGAATGCTGATCAGGGGACGCGCGTTCTTGTCCGCCCCGGGCAGCGGGATCGACCGGAAGAGGGCCTGAGTATAGGGATGGCGCATGGTGTCGAACACCTCGACCACATTGCCCGTCTCGACCGCCTCACCGGAATACATCACGCAGATCCGGTCGCAGACATCCATGACGAGGCCAAGGTTGTGGCTGATGAACAGCATCGAGGTGCCGTATTTCTCGCCCAAGTCCTTCACAAGATCGACGATCCCGGCCTCAACCGTCACATCCAGCGCGGTGGTGGGCTCGTCCAGAATCAGAAGGGCAGGCTTGGCCATCAGCGCCATGGCGATGACGATGCGCTGCTGCTGGCCGCCAGAGAGCTGGTGCGGGTAGGCGTTGATGATGCGGTCGGGGTCGGGCAGGCGGACATCGGCCACGATCTGGCGCGCCAGGTTCCAGGCATCCTCCTTGGCCATGCCGGAATGGATCATCGGCACTTCGGCAAGCTGCGCGCCGATCTTCATCGCGGGGTTCAGGCTGGCCATCGGTTCCTGATAGATCATCGCGATCTCTGACCCCCGGATATGGCGCAGCTCTTCATCGGTCATATGCGTGAGGTCACGGCCCTTGAACTTGATCGACCCGGCTACGATCTTGCCGTTCTTGCCAAGGTCGCGCATCACGGCAAGGGCTACGGTCGACTTGCCGCAACCGGATTCGCCGACAAGGCCCATCGCCTCACCGGCCATCACGGCGCAGGAAAAATCCATCACCGCCGGGATTTCGCGCAGGCGCGTGAAGAAGCTGATCGAGAGGTTCTCGATTTCCAGGATCGGTTTCGATGGGTCCCAAGTGGTGTCAGCCATGGCAGCCTCGCTTTGGCGGAAGGTGCGGGACCGGGGGCCAGCCCCCGGACCCCCGGGATATTTCTAGACGAAGAATGAGCGGGGACAGGACATCCGGTCAGTCCCTCAGGCTTTCTTCGCGCAGGCCATCGGCCAGAAGGTTCAGACCAAGGACCAGGCTCATCAAGGCAAGGGCAGGGACGACCGCAGCATGGGGGAACATGTTCAGGGTCTTGCGCCCTTCATCGATGGTGGACCCCCAGTCCGGGCTATCCGGGGCGACGCCAAGGCCGAAGAAGCCCAGCGTGCCGAGGAGGATCGTGGTATAGCCGATGCGCAGGCAGAAATCGACGATCAGTGGCCCCCGCGCGTTGGGCAGAATCTCCCACAGCATGATGTACCACGGCCCCTCGCCCCGGGTCTGGCCCGCCGCCACATAGTCGCGCGCCTTCAGGTCCATCACGATGCCGCGCACGATGCGGAACACGGTCGGTGCGTTCACGAAGACGACCGACACGAAGACGTTCAGAAGGTTCGGCTCCATCGACCAGACGCCAAGCGGGTCCATGTTGAAGGCAAGCCCCGAATAGGCCCAAAGCCCGATGACCAGCACGATGCCCACATAAAGGTTGCGCTTCATCGGGTTGGTGAAGAACCGCGCGTTCAAGAGGATCGAGATGAAGATGATCGGGAAGATGAACAGGACCGCCGCCAGCATCGTCGGGATCGACAGGCCAAAGCAGGCGAACGTATCGGCCGTGACACTGTCCTCGGCTTTGCAGGCCAGTTCCGCCGCATCGGACAGGAAGGCTGAGAAAAAGAGGATCCTGTGATCCACGATCTCGGGCGTGACCAGAAGGTAGAAGAGCAGGATCACCGGGAAGGCAAGGACGAGGTTCGCGACGAAAGACAGCCCAGTGTCGAAGCGCCCGCCGAAGTAACCCGCCGGGACCCCAAGGGTGATGCCGACCATGAAGGCGAAGGCCGTGGCCGCCGGGGCAATCGACAGGACCGACCGCGCGCCCATCACCATCCGGCTGAAGACGTCGCGGGCCAGATTGTCACCGCCCAGCAGGAAGTGGCTGTAATCCCCCTCACTCGCGCCGACCAGAACTGTGCCCAGCGGCACGTTCTTCATGCCAGAGAACGGGGCATAGGGGTCAAAGGTCACCACCATGTCGGCCAGAAGGGCCGTGAACACCCAGAACATCACCATGCCAAAGCCGATCATCCCGACCGGGCTGTCGAAGAGCTTGCCATAAAGCCCCAGCCGCCGCTTGAAGCCGATAGAGACGGCAAAGGTCACCGCAAGGGCGATCCAGACCGGAACAAGCTGGATCAGGATGCGGATCAGGATCGCGGAATAGGACAGGTCTTCCATCGCGCGCCCCTTACGAAAGCCGGATGCGCGGGTTCAGGAAGACATAGCCGATGTCCGAGATCAGCTGCGTCACCAGCACCACGAACACCGCCACGACCGAACAGCCGAGCAGAAGGTTGATGTCATTGTTGCCGGCCGCCACGACCAGCGTCCAGCCAAAGCCCTTGTAGTTGAACAGGGTCTCGACGATGACGACGCCGTTCAGAAGCCAGGGAAACTGCAGCATGATGACCGTGAAGGGCGCGATCAGCGCGTTGCGCAAGGCGTGGCGCAGCACGACCTGGCGAAAGCCCACCCCTTTCAGCCGTGCAGTGCGGATGTATTGCGCCGTCATGACCTCAGTCATCGAGGCGCGGGTCATCCTTGCGATATAGCCGATCCCGTAAAGCGCGATGGTCAGGACCGGCAGCGTGAAGCTCCAGAACGTGATCCGGTCGGGTGAGGCCGCGCCCTGAAACAGGATCTTGCCGTCGATCACGCCCCACTCGGACAGAAGCGGCGAAAGCCCGGTCACGGGTGAGGCCAAGAGTGCCACCAGCACGACGCCCGAGACATATTCCGGTGTCGCCGTGGTGGCGATGGAGAAGGTGGACAAGACCCGGTCAGTCCGCGACCCTTCGCGCATCCCGGCCAGAATGCCGATCAGAAGCGAGGTCGGGATCATCACGATCATGACCCAAAGCATCAGGACGCCGGTCGCGCCCAGCTTTTCACCAAGATTGGGCAGCACCGGCCCGCGGAAATAGGTGGAGTAACCCCAGTCGCCCTGCAGGATGCCGCAATAGCTGGGCGCAAGGGCTGGGTCGCTGCCCGCCGCAAAGCAACGCCCGCGCGGCACGCCCTTTTCATCAACATTGGACCAGCCTGGCACCACGCCCAGCCACTGGCCATAGCGCCCAATGACCGATCCGCCATAGCCGTTGTCGATGATCCATTGCGCCACGGCCTCATCCGTCATCCGCACCGACCCTTCGCTGCGGGCCAGCTTTTCCAGGTTGGGCGGCAGGTTCGTGAGGTAGAAAACCACGAATGTCAGAACGAGTGCTGAAAGCAGCATCAGTCCCAATCGGCGGGCGACGAAAATCAGCATGGGGCTACCTCTGCTCCATAGGGGCAAAGTGGCCAGAGGTGACAGCGCTCTGGCGACAGGGGGCGGAATAGGGGTCTGGACGGGTGGGAAACCCCGGGCGCACCGTCTGGCGCGCCCGGGGTGTCACGATCGTCAGGCCAACGACCACTTGTAGTGCTGGTGCTCGTTCGACGGATGGCGTTCGACGTTGAAGCCTTCCTTCACATGGGCAAAGAGCGACCGCCAGTAGGGCTGGATGATATAGCCTTCGTCCTGCAGGATCGCCTGCAGCTTTGCCATCTGCTCGCGCCGGGCATCGGCATCTGCCAGCGACAGAGCCGCCACCATGGCCGCGTCGAAATCGGCATTGGCCATGCCGGTCTCGTTCCACGACCCGGTCGAGGTATAGGCGAGCGACATGTTCTGCACCGCCAGCGGACGGTGGTTCCAGGTGGTCGAGGAGAACGGGTATTTCTGCCAGTCGTTCCAGAAGGTCGATCCCGGCATGACCGTGTGCTTCACGTTCGCGCCGGCGTCTTTCAGCTGTGCCACCACGGCAGCGGTGGTCGTCGCCTCGAACCCGTCGTCCAGCGAGATGATCTCGATCTCGGCACCGCCGATTCCGGCCGCTTCAAGGGCAGGGACCAGTTTCGACGCGTCAAACGCCTGTGCCGGCAACGGGGCATATTCCGGGTGCACCGGGCAGGAATGGTGGTTTTCCGCCGTGGTGCCCAGATTGTTGTAGCCCAGTTCCAGCACGACCTTGGGGTCAACCGCGAGCTGGATCGCCTGACGGACGGCCTTGTCCTTGTAAAGATCCGACGTGGCCGAGTTCATGCGCACGACAATCGTCGCCGCCGTGACGATTTCCAGCTTCTTCCAGCCCAGCGCATCCATCTGTTCGATGAAATCGCCCGTGGTTTCATAGTTGGCATCGATCTCGTCCGAGGCGGCCAGGTTCACCATGGTCGACGGGTCGGTGCCAAAGTCGATGTAGTGGATCTCGTCCAAGGGGGCGGTGCCACCCCACCAAGTGTGGTTCGGCGCGCGGACCAGAACGGCCTTCTGCCCGACCGAGACTTCCTGCGGGACGTAAGGCCCGGTGCCGATCGGGTTGGCCGACGGGTCTTCGCCATCAACAAAGCTCGCATGGACCACCGCTGCAGGATAGTCCGACAGGTTCGGCACCACGGCCACGTCGGATTCCGACATGTTCAGTTGCACGGTCATGTCATCGACCTTGACCACCGCGCCTTCGCGCAGGGACTTCGTCGCTGCATCCACCAGTCCAGGGAAGCGCGAGGCCATCGCGTTGCCTTCGACATTGCCGTCGGCCCAACGGGCAAAGTTGCGCACCACGTCATCGGCGGTAAAAGCGTCGCCGTTGTTCCAGGTCACGCCTGGGCGCACCTTCAGCGTGTAGACGGTCGCATCGGCATTGGCTTCCCAGCTTTCCAAGAGGCGGCCTTCGAAGGTCCCGTCGGCGTTGTACTGGATGAGGTACTCCAGCCAGCCACGGTAGACGTTGGCGATTTGCGGCCAGTCGGCCAGGCGCGGGTCCTTGGTGCCCTTCACCTCCATCGCGCAGCGCAGCACGCCGCCGACCTTGGCTTCCTGGGCAAGGGCCGGGGCCGCCAGCACCCGCCGCCCGATCTTCAGCGCGTTCAAGAGGACCGGCAGATCTTCGGGGTGCGTAAGGTAATTCGCCCTGATCCGCGGCGGCGCTGCGGGGTCCGGGCTGGTCAGGGTCAGGGTGCCACGGCTTTTCGGCAAAAGGTCACAGACATGCAGCGTCAGCCCATAGCCCCAGGCCGTGCGGCGGCCATGATCATGCAGAAGCGCCGGAATGAAATGGAACTGCAGGTTCGGCCGCTCTCGTCCCGGGTCTGAACGGACAAACCCCCCCGCCTCGGCCACGTTTGAGGTCAGCTCACCCTGACGCCGCCACGCATAGGCCCAGGCCGCCTTGACGCGCGCGGCAGAAAACTGGGGGCCACGCCAATCGCCTGTCGCCCTTTGGTCAGGGCCTGCAGCCCGATATCCAGATGGTCGGCAAGGTTCTGCCCCACCTCGGGCGCGTCCTGCACCACCGGGATGCCCAGACCTTGCAACTCTGCCCCCGGTCCAATCCCGGACAAAAGCAGCAGCCGAGGCGAGTTTACCGCCCCCCCGCTCAGGATCACCTCACCGCCCTGGGCAAGGGTCAGGTCGCGCCCGGTCAGGCGCACACCCGTGGCCTGGCGGCCGTCGAAAAGGACACGCGCCACCTCGGCCCCGGTCAGGATGGTCAGGTTCGGGCGGCTGCGGACCGGGTCCAGAAAGGCGCGGCGGCGCTGAAGCGCTGCCCATTCGCCTGCGTCACCTGATAAAGCCCCACGCCGTCTTGCGACGCGCCGTTGAAATCGGGGTTTTCGGGAAATTGGCAATCCAGCCCCGCCTGCACGAAGGCCGCGCTCAGCGGGTTCACCTTGCGCAGATTGCTGACCGTCAGCGGCCCTTCGGCGCCGTGATGATCATCTGACAGCGCAGTGTTCCCCTCCAGATCAATGAAAAGCTGGCGCACCCGCGGCCAGTCCCATTCCGGCCCCGCCGCGGCAGCCCAACCGGCGTAATCCGCCGGATGCCCGCGCATGTAGATCATCGCGTTGATCGAGGATGACCCGCCCAACACCCGCCCACGCGGCCAGTAAAGCCGCCGGTTGTTCAGCGCGGGCTCAGGATCGGTAGCGTAACCCCAGTTGATCCCGCGCATGCGCGCCAGCACCGCCAACCCCAAGGGAATATGGATCAGCGGGTTGCGGTCGCGCGGGCCGGCTTCGATCAGGCAAACCCGGCGCGCGGGGTCAGCCGACAGCCGGTTGGCTAGCACACAGCCTGCCGACCCGGCCCCGACGATGATGACATCAAAGCTCACCCAAGCACCCGCTTGATGACCCCGATCAGCCGCATCACCCTTGGCCCGTAAGGCGGAAAAATCAGCGGCAGCATCAGGAACCGGTTGCGCAAGACCGCCCGTTCATGGCTGAAGGCGCGAAATCCCGTTACCCCATGCCCCGCCCCGATGCCCGAGGTGTTGACCCCGCCAATGGCAAGTTGGCATGGCTGAACTGCACCAGCGTCAGGTTGATCCCCACCCCGCCCGAGGTGGTCTCTTCCAGGATCCGGTCAATCCGGGCCTGGTCGCGGTCAAAGACATAAAGCGCCAGCGGCTTGTCACGCGCGTTGATCCGGTCAATCACCTGCCCAAGGTCGTCATAGGGCAGGATTGGCAGGATCGGGCCGAAGATCTCTTCCTGATCCAGCCGCATTTCCGGGGTGATCGCCTCGACCAGCACCGGTCCCATCGCCCGCCCCATCGCCCCGGCATTCAGGATCGGCTCCGCCCCCTTGGCAACCGCATCCGCTAGCACCTCGGCCAGCCGGGCGGCATGCGCCTCGCTGACGATCCGGCCCAGATGCGGGCTGGTCGGGCCGCTGCCATAGGCCTTGGCGATCCGCGCGCGCAGCAGGGTCAGGAACTGGTCCTTGACGCTGGCATGAACAAACAGATGGTCCGGCGCGATACAGACCTGACCGGCGTTCAGGAACTTGCCAAAGGTGATCCAGTCCGCCGCCCGCTCCAGATCCGCGCCTTCCCCGACGATGACCGGTGACTTCCCCCCCAGCTCCAGCGTGACCGAGGTAAGATGCTGCGCCGCCGCCGCCATCACGATCTTGCCGACGCCCGGGCTTCCGGTGAAGAAGATATGGTCAAAGGGCAGGGCCAACAGCCGCTCAGCCACTGCCTTGTCGCCTTCGATCACCGTGCAAAGGTCCGCAGGCAAGGTCTCAGCCACCAGACGCGCCATCAGCGCACTGGTCGCGGGCGTCAGCTCAGACGGCTTGAGGATCACCGCATTACCCGCCGCAAGGCCGAGATGACAGGCCCCATGGCAAGCCCAAAGGGCAGGTTCCACGGCGCGATTACCAGACAGACGCCGCGCGCCTGCACCTCGATCCGCGCGGATGAGCCAAGGCTTGCCAGCGTTGGGGCAACCCAGCGCGGCCGCATCCAGCGCCGCAGATGGCGGCTGGCATGGCGAATGTCCTGCAGCACGGTCAGGTATTCGATCAGGATGGTCTCCGCCTCGGGCCGACCAAGATCGGCGGCACAGGCTGCCACCAATGCGGCCTCATTGTTCCGGATGGCGCCAGCAAGTTTCTGCAGCACCGCACGGCGCTCGGCCAGACCAAAGCTGCGGCGGCGTTCGGCGACACGGGCCTTCTGGGCCGTGAAAGCTGCAAGGATCGGATCAGGGGTCAGAAGCATGGCGGGCCTTTGTCGCTGTCGGTCAGCTTAGCCTGCTTTCCGCCGCTGCATAGGCGGACGCTGCGTCAAGACCTGCTTTGCAAGGCCAGGGCGGCTGTCCATTGCCGCCGGCTGCAGCGCAGCAATAAGGGGGGCAGGTTGCCTGCCCCCCCGGCACGCATCAGGCAGAGGATAGGCCCTAGAAGAACCCAAGCTTGTTGGGGTTGTAGCTGACCAGCATGTTCTTGGTCTGTTGATAATGGTCCAGCATCATCTTGTGGGTTTCACGCCCGATGCCAGACTGTTTGTAGCCGCCGAAGGCCGCATGGGCGGGGTAGGCGTGGTAATTGTTCACCCAGACGCGCCCGGCCTGAATGTCGCGGCCAAAGCGGTAAGCCCGCGTGCCGTCACGGGTCCAGACCCCTGCGCCAAGGCCGTACATCGTGTCATTGGCAATCGCCAAAGCCTCGGCCTCGTCCTTGAAGGTGGTGACGCTCACCACCGGGCCGAAAATCTCCTCCTGGAAGACCCGCATCTTGTTGTGGCCCTTCAGGATCGTCGGCTGGATGTAATAGCCACCCGCAAGGTCCCCGTTGAACCGCGCCGCATCGCCGCCCGTCAACACCTCGGCGCCCTCTTCGCGGCCGATGGTGAAGTAGGACATGATCTTGTCATGCTGCTGCTGGCTGGCCTGCGCGCCGACCATGGTGGCCATGTCCCGCGGGTCGCCCTGTTTGATCGCCTTCACCCGGGCCAGGCAGCGTTCCATGAACGCCTCATAGATGTCTTCCTGGATCAGCGCACGGCTGGGGCAGGTGCAAACTTCACCCTGGTTGAAGGCAAACAGGACGAAGCCTTCGACCGCCTTGTCCAGAAACGCGTCATCCGCGGCCATCACGTCGGAAAAGAAGATGTTCGGGGACTTCCCGCCCAGTTCCAGCGTGAAAGGGATGAGCGCGGCCACCGCCCCTTCGGCCACCTTGCGGCCCGTGGCGGTTGACCCGGTGAAGGCAATCTTCGCAATCCGGCCCGACCGAACCAGCGCCTCACCCGCCTCGGCGCCCGTGCCGTTGACGATGTTCAACACACCGGGAGGCAGCAGGTCGCCGATCAGTTCGGCCAGAACCAGGATGGCGGCCGGCGTCTGCTCGGCTGGTTTCATCACGATGCAGTTGCCGGCGGCGAGGGCAGGGGCCAGCTTCCACGCCGCCATCAGGATGGAAAAGTTCCACGGGATGATCTGGCCGACGACGCCGAGGGGTTCGTGGAAGTGGTAGGCAACGGTGTCATTGTCGATTTCCGACATGCTGCCTTCCTGGCTGCGCAGGACCCCGGCGAAATAGCGGAAATGGTCGACGGACAAGGGAATGTCGGCATTCACCGTCTCGCGGATCGGCTTGCCGTTGTCCCAGGTTTCAGCCTCGGCCAGAGCCTGCAGGTTCGCCTCCATCACGTCCGCGATCTTGAGCAGGATGTTCGACCGGTGCGCCGCAGACGTCTTGCCCCAGGCGTCCTTTGCAGCATGGGCCGCATCCAGCGCCAGCGCAATGTCCGCCGCGTCGGACCGCGGAACCTCACATACCTTGGCACCGGTGATCGGCGTAAGGTTGTCCATGTAGCGCCCGTTCACCGGGGCGACGAAGGCCCCGCCGATATAGTTGCCGTAGCGCGCCTTGAACGGCGAAGCCTGGTGGCTGGCCACGTCTGTCATCTGGTTCATTTTCGGGTCTCCTCCCATTTGACCGCACCCTCCCTGGCGCGGCGATGGGGGGACCTTCGGCCTTGGGGGCCGGTCTGTCAGCCTGGGCAGGGCGGCGTGACACGGCGACATGTCTCAGGACTGATACACATCAGCCCCGCTCCTCAATGCCCAGCCGCTTCATCCGGCGGTAAAGCGTGGCGCGGCCCAGACCCAGCGCCCGCGCGGCTTCGGACACGTT
>JAAUPC010000069.1 GCA_012036325.1 Paracoccaceae bacterium | reverse complement strand
CACACCCACCGCCACGCCGCGCAGGATGTCGCGCCAGCGTTCCCAGCGGTGGAACTGCACCAGGTTGTCGGCCCCCATCAGCCAGACAAAGCTGACCCCGGGATAGATTTGGCGCAGCCGGTCCAGCGTGTCAGCCGTGGCGCGCGTGCCAAGTGCGGCCTCTAGCGCGGTGATCTTGACGCGCGGGTGCCGCATGACCTTGTGCGCCTCTGCCAAACGGTCGGCCATCGGTGCGGGCTGGCGGGCCTTCAAGGGATTGCCCGGAGACACCAGCCACCAGACCTGATCCAGACCCATCCGCTTCATCGCCTCACGCGTGATGTGGGCATGCCCGTCATGCGCCGGATCGAAGGACCCGCCAAGAAGGCCTATCACCATGCCCCGCGCGCCGGAGGAAACCCTTGCCGCATTGTTCCCCACTGCGTGGCCCAAAGGTCAATTGACCGCAATTAGCGCGGCTTTACAATGGCCTGGCTACAGCGGGCGCTTAGATAGCCCAACTAGTACGCGGCATTGACCCTCGCCGTTGGCTTACCCGCAGGACAGGTCCTGGCGCAGGATCAGGGCCCAGGCAGACTCGGCGTCAAAACCCTTGACCAGCCCGTCTCCTTCAGACCCAAGGAACGCGCCCATGCCATGCTGGATCATCCAGGACGGGTCATGCTGTGGCACACCGGCCGCGGTGATGGCCCGACAAAAGACCTTCTTCTGCGCCCCCTGCGGATCGGCAAATTTCATAAGGGCTTCGCCCAGCCTGGCCCGCTCGGCTTCAGACAAGGTTTCAGTCACCTGCAGCGACAGCACCTCACCCGCCTGATGCGCGCTGGGATCTTCCACCCGCTTGGTGTCAAACGTGGCGCGGAGCAGCATCAGCGCGTAAAGATCGGCCGCAGCGTCCCAGTCGCCTTGGCCGACGCAGGCCTGGACACCAAGGCCAAGATCAGGCGGTGACAGCCGCACGTCCGCCCCGGCCATGGTCACGCAGCCGGGGTCCACGGTCGCGGCAAGGTTTCCCGGCGCATCAAAGTTTGTCACCTGCGCGGTCGCTGCACCGGCCACCAGCACCGCCATGGTCAAACCCAATCGCATAATCATCCTGCATCTCCTTCTTCACGGGCTGCAGATGGGGCGAAACGATCCTGATTGCCAAGTCCGGTTCCCCGCACCCAGCCCGTTGCAGCGCCGCGCCATCATCGCTACATACGCGCCAACCCCCGAACCCGGAGCGCGTCATGGCCAGCTATCAATATGTCTACCACATGGAGAACGTCTCCAAGACCTACCCGGGCGGCAAGAAGTGCTTTGAGAGCATTCACCTCAACTTCCTGCCCGGGGTTAAGATCGGTGTGGTGGGCGTCAATGGCGCGGGGAAATCCACGCTGTTGAAGATCATGGCGGGCATGGACACCGACTTCAAAGGTGAGGCCTGGGCCGCCAAAGGCGCAAAGGTCGGCTATCTTGCACAGGAACCGCACCTTGACCCGACCCTGACGGCCAAGGAGAACGTGATGCTGGGCGTGGCCGAGCAGACGGCGATCCTGAACCGCTACAACGAACTTGCCATGAACTATTCGGACGAAACCGCCGAAGAGATGGCCGCCCTGCAAGACCAGATCGATGCGCAAAATCTGTGGGAGCTTGAGGCCACCGTCGGCGTCGCCATGGACGCGCTCCGCTGCCCGCCGGATGATGCCGATGTGACCACGCTTTCGGGTGGCGAACGCCGCCGCGTCGCGCTGTGCAAGTTGTTGCTTGAAAAGCCGGACATGCTGCTTCTGGACGAACCGACCAACCACCTTGATGCGGAATCGATCGCCTGGCTGCAAAAGCACCTGATCGACTACAAGGGCACTATCCTGATCGTCACCCACGACCGTTACTTCCTGGACGACATCACGTCCTGGATCCTGGAACTCGACCGGGGCCGCGGCATTCCTTACGAAGGCAACTATTCCGCCTGGCTAGACCAGAAGGCCAAGCGCATGGCGCAGGAAGCGCGTGAGGACAAGTCCAAGCAAAAGGCGCTGGAGAAGGAACTGGAGTGGATCCGTTCCGGCGCAAAGGCCCGTCAGTCGAAAGGCAAGGCCCGCCTCGCGCGGTATAATGAGATGGCCGGCCAGACCGTGCTGGAACGCTCCTCCCAGGCGCAGATCATCATCCCAAACGGCGAACGCCTCGGCAACAAGGTGATCGAGGTTGAGGGCCTGAAAAAGCACATGGGCGACAAGCTTCTGATCGAGAACCTGTCCTTCACCGTGCCGCCGGGGGCCATCGTCGGCGTGATCGGCCCGAACGGGGCGGGCAAGTCCACCCTCTTCCGCATGATCATCGGGCAGGAACCGCCGGATGAAGGCACGATCAAGTTGGGTGAGACGGTGAAACTGGCCTTCGTCGACCAGTCGCGTGATGCCTTGGACCCCAACAAGAACGTCTGGGAAGAAATCTCCGGCGGGGCCGAGGTCATCCATCTGGGCGACATGCAGATGAACTCCCGCGTCTACACCGGGGCCTTCAACTTCAAGGGCACCGACCAGCAGAAGAAGGTCGGCCTCCTGTCGGGCGGTGAGCGTAACCGCGTTCACATGGCCAAGCTTCTGAAATCCGGCGGCAACGTCCTCCTCCTTGACGAACCGACGAACGACCTTGACGTTGAAACCTTGCAGGCGCTGGAAGCCGCCATTGAAGACTTCGCTGGCTGCGCGATCATCATCAGCCACGACCGCTTCTTCCTTGACCGTCTCTGCACCCATATCCTTGCCTTCGAAGGCGACGCGCATGTCGAATGGTTCGAAGGCAACTTCCAGGCCTACGAGGAAGACAAGGTTCGCCGTCTGGGGCCAGATGCGCTGGAGCCGAAGCGGGTGAAATACAAGCGCTTCGCGCGGTAAAAACGGTCGACCGGGCGGCGCTCTGCAGTGGTGCCACTCCGGGGCGCAAAGGTTGCTGAATCGTTAAACCGATCCAGCAACCTTCTGAAATTGCTTGCCTCAAGATTTGTCCACGCAGGACATCAAAGGCGGCCTACCCCCCCGGTCTTGGCAGCCAGAACCCGATCAATCGCCGCCAGAGTCTTGGCGCTGGCGCCGCTGTGTTCCGCCAGAAAGGCCGCGATCTGGTCGGCGACTTGCGGCCTTGGTTCTTCCAGCGCGGCCATCAGCGCGTCAGCGTCCGGCAAGCTGCGGGCGATGCCCAGCGCCTCGGCCTCGGCAAAGGGGTATTCGATGGTCCAGACATGCGGGCCAGTCAGCACGGGCTTGCCCAGCATCAACGGCTCGATGATATTGTGGGCCCCCCGTTCGGTGAAGCCGCCACCCACGATGGCGCGGTCACAGAGGGCGAGGTAGAAGAACATTTCACCCAAGCTGTCGCCCAGAAGCACGTCAGCCTTGTCCAACGGGGAAAGCGGCGACAGGTCGGAACCAAGCGCACGGCTGCGCCGCGTCACGACCAGACCCGCCGCCCCCAGCGACTGGGCGACAGTGTCAAACCGTTCTGGGGCGCGGGGGACGTAGACGAATAGCGGGGCAGGGTTTGACCGGGATTTGATCGTTTGGATAGCCGTGGCAAACAGCGCCTCTTCGCCCTGCACGCCGCTGGCGATGGTGATGACCTCACGCCCAAGCGGGATCGTTGCACGGAGGGTGCTGGCGGCCGCCAGCTGACTTTCGGGGAC
The DNA here is from genome assembly GCA_012036325.1 of Paracoccaceae bacterium. Classification (GTDB taxonomy): domain Bacteria; phylum Pseudomonadota; class Alphaproteobacteria; order Rhodobacterales; family Rhodobacteraceae; genus Tabrizicola. Next base: position 8,697 of record JAAUPC010000069.1, on the reverse strand, counting down.
CGGCTGGTCAAAGCGCAACTCTCCCGTGACGGACACGTTCCTGAGGCCGATGCGGGCAAACCTATCCGCCTGCAACTGCGATTTTACCAGCGCCCCGGCAAGCCCGCGGATCACCCTTTGGCGCAGGCGCAGGCCACGGCTGTCGCGGGCAAGGGGCCGGGTCGCGTATTGACCGTTGCACAGGTAAAGCGGCACCCCAGCGGCGCGGGCGGTGAAGATCATGGCGGGCCAGATCTCCACCTCAAGCGTCAGGCCGATGCGGGGGCGGCAGGCGGCCAGAAAGCGGCGGTGGCACCAGGCCATGTCGAAGGGCACCCAGACGACGGTCACGGCGCCTGTGGCAATCTCGGCTGCAAAGAGGCGCGCGGATTCGCGGCGACCGGCCGGGGTGAAATGGGTCAAGAGGACCCGGTCACCGCGTGCCAGCAACGCCCGGATCAGCCCCGCAGCGGACCGGGTTTCGCCAAGGCTGACCACATGCAGCCAGATCACCCCTTGCGGCCGGGCGCGGGTGTAGAACCCAAAACGCTCCGCCAGGTGCGAGCGATAGTCGGGGTCCTTGCGGCCGCGATGCCAAAGGTAGACCAGCACGACCGGCAAGAGGAGGAGCCATGCCAGCCGGTAGACCAAAAGGAAAAGCTGCAGGATCACGGCGGCGCTTTCATCAGGGACAAGAGGTCCCGCGCGAGCAGCGCAACCTCATCCCGCGCGGTGTCGATCAGCGCGCGGACGGCGTCAAGCTGGCCATGGCCTGTGCTGTTCAGAACATTCTCCACCAGCGCGGTGGCACTGCCATCTTCGGGCAGCACCTGTGCAAGGCCTTGGGCCGCAAGCTCGGCATAGTCAGCGCGGAAATTGGCGGTATCTGGACCAGAGAGGACTGGCAGACCAAGGCAGACCGCCTCCCATGGGTTGTGGCCACCAAGGCCGCCGAATGAGCCGCCGACAAAGGCGCATTGGGCCAGGCGGTACCAAAGGCCAAGTTCGCCAAAGGTATCGGCCAGAAGGACGGCGGTTTGCGGCTGAGGGGGTTGGTGAAGGCTGCGCTGCGCATAGGTCAGCCCTGTGGCGGCCAGTGATGTACCCACCTCAGCCGCGCGGGCGGGCAGGCGGGGGGTCAGGATCAAAAGCCAGGCCGGGTTCTGTGCATGTAGTCGGGCGTGGGCGGCGATTACCACCGCCTCATCCGCAGCATGGGTGGAGGCGGCGACCCAGACCTTGCGGCCTGCAAGCTGCGCCTGAAGTTGTGCCAAATCGCCGGGGTCCGCGTTCAACGGCTGTGCAGCCGGTTTCAGCGAGCGCATCTGGCGGACGTTTGTTGCCCCAAGCTTGCGCAGATTGTCGGCGCTTTCGGCATCCTGAGCGAGGACGCGGGCAAATCGGGCCACCGTGGCGCGGTAAATCCCGGCGATCCGGGCGCGCTTAGCATAGGATGCTGCGTTCATCCGCGCGTTGACGTAAGCGAGGGGAATACCCCGTTTGGCGGCATCGTGGACGGCGCCGGGCCAGAGGTCCTGCTCGGACCAGATCGACAGGTCCGGGTGCCAGTGATCGAGGAAGGCCCTTAGGAAATCTGGTCCATCGAGGGGCAGCATCTGGTGCAACGCCCCCGCTGGCAGGTTCGCGCCGATCACTTGCGCCGAGGACCGCGCGGTTGAGGTCACAAGGACGCCAAGGCCCGGCTGCTGAACCTGCAGCGCGTCGATCAACGGGCGCAGGGCAAGCACCTCACCCAGCCCTACGGCATGGACCCAGACCAAAGGCCCGTCTGGACGGGGCAGCGTTGGCTGGCCCAGCTTTTCGCCGATGCGGGCCGGGTCCTCCTTGCCCTGCGCCAAGCGGCGGCGGAGCACCACACGCATAACCGGCTGCAACGCGCGCCGCGCCAGAAGATAGGCCCACATCTAACCGCCCGCCCCCGACAGGGCCTGTGCGTCCAGTGCCCGGACCAGCCAGGGGTCTTCCTGCATCGGCCGATGCGGCAGGTCCTTGGTATCAAGCCGCGTGATCTGGAACGGGTCTGACCCCGGCAGCCAAAGCTCTGGCACGACGGTGAAGCCCGCCCGGAACCCGGCATCCGCCACGCTTTGGCGCACCGCTTCGGTCTGGCTACCGAAGGGATAGCAGTAACAGGCGGACTGTGGCGAAACGCCGATGGCGGCAAGGGCGGCGACGGACCCCGCCACTTCGGCCGCAAGATCCTCTGGGCTGGCCAGACCATGCCAAAGGTGTCGGTCGCCATGCCCACCAAAAACCATGCCTGCCGCCAGCATCTCCTGTGCTTGGGCGGGGGTCAGGTAAAGATCTTCGGCAAAGGCCTGGGGGTCGGTCGAGACGTGGCGGGCGAAAAGCCGTGCTGCCAGTTGACTGCGCACATCTGCTGGCAAAGCATGCTGCAAGAGGCGTTTGACATAGGCCACCTCTGGCCCATCGAACCGGTTTGGTGCGAAATGGGTCGCGCGGAGGGGGGCGGGATCGGTCACCCAAATACTACGAAGAAGGCTATCCACCTCATCCGCCAGGGCCTTTGGCTGCGGATTGCTGGCAAGGGTGAACTGGATCTGGTTCACCTCGAGCAGGTGCCGGTCGATCAGCGAGGATTTGGGCGTAAAGAAGAGCCCCGACAGTCCACGATCCACCAGATGGGGGAAGACGTGGCGGTAATGGTCCGCATATCCGTCATCGAAGGTTAACAGGCAAGCGCGGGGCGGCAGAGGCTCACCCGCTTCCAGCGCCTGCAGGAAGGTGTGGGGCGACAAGAGGGTGTAGTGCGCCTGCAGGTGGTCAAGCTGGCCCAGAAAATCCGCAAGCTCCAGCGCTGGCAACCGCGGGAAGGTGCTGGCGGCAACTGGGCGGACATAATGATACATCACCGTTGTCAGCGCTGGTCTGGAGGGGACCGGTGTCATGGCCACGTCGCGCGCCTTTTCGTCTGGGCAGGTCGGAGGGTCAGGTCGGATGCTGGTCATACCAAGCGAGCGTGGGACGGTCGAGGTCCATGTCTGCCCGGGTGATATGCAGGCGGCTGAAGTCATAGAGCCGTTGTTGAGTGTCCCCGCCCCACAGGATCAAGGACGTGGTGGGCGGTCGGCGCAGTTCCACGGGGTAGAAAAGCGACGGCAGTTCGATCAGCGGGTCGTCAACGGCGGAAGACCAGCCGCGTGCGCGGAGGTGGGCGATCAGGGGGCCGGCGGTCAGGCTGATGTCAACAAAGGCGGCACCCCGGCGGCGGGCCTCATCCTCGATGAAGGCCAGGGCTGCGCGCAGGTGGCGGGGGGGGCCGAAAAGGTCAATCACATGGAGGATCGGAGTTTGCTGGACGGTATCTTCACGCAGCACAACTCCTGAGCCGTTGCCGGTCTGGCCGGGGTCCCGCACGGTGAAGGCTTCATACCGGAAGGCGGCATGGCTGTCGTGCCGCCAGGCCAGCCGCGCGGCATCGCGGCGGAAGTGGCCGCAAGGTGACAGGCTGGCTGCAGCGGGGGCCAGGGCTGCGGCTGGAACAGCTACGGCGCGCCAAAGCTGGGGGACGGCTTGGGACTGACGGCGGGCGGTGACGGCTTGCGCAGGGTCGGGGATGTTGGCAAAGGCCTGCGCCTTGGCGAAATCGGCAATAAAGAAGAAGCGCGGCATCTGGGCGAGATGGGTGAACCCCGCGCCCAGATAAAGCGGCAGGGCAGCCCCGGTAATGCCCGCACCGGTCAGGATTGCATAGCGCCCTTGGAGATGCTGGAGGATCGCCTTGCCCACGCCCTTGCCCCGCGCGTCAGGGGCGACGACCCAGGTTGTAAGCTCTGCCCCGGCGCAGTCTTGGCGCAGATGCCGGAACGTGGCGGGGGTAACGCCCATGACCGCGATGATCCGGTCGCCTTCCAGTGCGACGACCGAGTGGTTGCTTCCCTTCGCACCCGGGGCAGCGTTCATCTGCCAGTGCAGGAAATCCGGGCGTGACAGGGCAATCGGGCGGGCCCAGTGCGTGGCGTAGAAGGCGCAGATGTCGGCGTTTGACACCCCGGCTGCGTCGGCTTCGATGATGCGGGGCTGGGTCACCGGACGGGCCTTTCAGACTGCGGACGGCAGGCTACCGCCAGGGAGCGGTCTTGTAAATCAGGCGGCAGGTCAGGTTGCACCCTCCAGCCGCGCCCGGCGCCTGCGGCGGTGGCCCCGATCAGCCGGTCGGCGATGATGGCAATGGCGGCGACGGCAAGCCCCGCCACAAGACCGCGCCCGACATCGGCAGTGGCAAGGGCGGCGTAGACCTCTTGCCCAAGGTCGCGCGTGCCGACGAGGGCGGTGATCACCAGCATGGACAGCGCCAGAAGGATGGTCTGGTTCAAGCCCAGAAGGATCATCGGCACGGCCATTGGCAAGCGCACCTTCCAAAGCATCTGCCAGCGCGTGCAGCCGCTGACCACCCCGGCCTCGATCAACTCGGCGGGAACGGACCGCAAGCCATGCGCGGTGTATTTCACCGCTGGCACGATGGCGAAGAGGACAACCGCGATCAGGGCGCTGAAGTCGCCAACCCGAAAGAGCATGACAACGGGGATCAGGTAAACGAAGGACGGCAGGGTTTGCAGCGTATCGACCACCGTGCCGATCACCTTGCCCGCGCCGTCGCTTGAGGCGGCCCAGATGCCCAGCGGCACCCCAAGCAGCATGGCGATCACGACCGAAACGCCGCACAGGTAAACGGTGATCATCGCCTGTTCCCAAAGGCCGGTTGTCGCAACAAAGCCGGACAGGATCAGCGTCAGCGCGGCCAGCCGCCAGCCGCCCAGACGCCACCCGGCCAGCGCCAGCAGCGCCAGCATCAAGGGCCATGGCAAGGCCAGAAAGAAGCGCTTCACTGGCAGGAGGAGGTTTTCCAGGAACCAGACGCGCATCGCCTCAAGCTGGTCGAAATAGTTGATGTTGATATGTTCGATCAGGTCGGACCAGAAGGGTTTGGTCGTGACCTCCCAGGCCTTGGGCCAGTCCTGCAGCGCCGGGATCAGGAACCCAAGCGCGCCCGTGACCAGCGTCACGATCAGCACCAATGTCATGCGGGGGTGCCGCTTCCACCAGTTGCCGGTGCGGGCTTCCACCTTGGCCACGCGTTCGGACATGGCCTGTCCCAGCCGGTCCAGCACCACGGCAAGGGCAGTGATCGCCAGCCCCGCCTCGATCCCGCCGCCGATGTTCAGGCGGCGCAAGGACTCCAGCACATCAGCCCCTAGGCCCCCAGCCCCGATCATCGAGGCGATGATGACCATGTTCAGGCTAAGCATGATGACCTGATTAACCCCGACCATCAGGTCCGGCAGGGCCACGGGCAGCATCACCTTGCGCATCCGCTGGAGGGGCGTACAGCCTGCCATGTTGGCGAAATCTACGATCTCGGACGGGACGGCCCGCAGCGCAACAACGGTGACCCGCACCATGGGCGGCATGGCATAGATGATAGTGGCCAGCAGGGCCGCGACCGGGCCGAAGCCGAACAGGACCAGAATCGGTACCAGGAAGGCAAAAGTCGGGATCGTCTGCATCAGGTCAAGGATCGGAGACAGCGCGCGTTCCACCGCCTTCCAGCGCCAGGCAGCGATGCCCATGGCCATGCCACCCGCCACGCCCAAAGGCACCGCGATGACGATGGAGGCCAGCGTGATCATCGCGCTGTCCCATTGGCCGAAAACGGCAAGGTAGACCATCAGCGCCCCGGCAAGGAGACCAAGCTTGATGTCGCGCGCATAGTGGCCAAGCGCCACGACCGCAACGGTCACCGCCACCCAGCTGAGCGGTGGTATGATCGTCGTCGCTCGCCTGCCCTTGCCTTCGGTGATCCCGTCGACCAGCATCACCCGGGCCAAATCGTAGGGCGCCTCGATCAGCGTCGCAAAGCCGCGTGTCAGGTCCTTGACAGTGACCGGGCCGATGGCGGCACTTTCGGTCAGCCATTTCATGCCCGCCGACAGCCAGGCGGCAAAGGGCACCTGAACCGCCTCGGGCGGCCAAAGCCAGCCTGGGGGGACCGTGGCGAAGATTGCCAGACCCAGCGACATTAGTGCCAGTGCGGCCCAGATGCCCCGCCACAGCGTCATGCGCGCTTGCCTATCAGAATGGCGATCACTGCCGCCGGAGTCACATGGCCGATCACAGCGCCATCACGTTCCACCGCGAAGGGGGCGTTGGCGGTAACGATCTGTTCGGCCACCGCCTCGATCCGGGCGGTGGCAGGCAGGGTTCCTGCCACGGCGTCCGGCACGCCGGGGGTGGCGATGCGGCCCAGCGTCACCACTTTGGCGCGGGGCACATGGGCGGTGAAGGCGGTGACATAGTCATCCGCCGGGTTCAGGACGAGTTCTTCGGGCGTGGCCACCTGCACCACCGCGCCGTCCTTCATGATGGCGATACGGTCGGCAAGGCGGATCGCCTCATCAAAGTCATGGGTGATAAAGACGATGGTCTTTTTCAACTGGCGCTGGATGCGCAGGAATTCGTCCTGCATCTCGCGCCGGATCAGGGGGTCAAGCGCGCTGAAGGGTTCGTCCAGAAACCACAGGTCAGGCTCAACCGCCAAGCTGCGCGCGATACCCACGCGCTGCTGCTGGCCACCGGAAAGCTGGCGGGGATACATCCCTTCCCGCGCTTGCAGGCCGACCAGTTGGGTCACTTCCCGCGCGCGGGCTTCGCGCTTGGCGCGGTCCATGCCTTGAACCTCCAGCGGGAAGGCTACGTTTTCCAGCACGGTCAGATGCGGCAGAAGGGCGAAGTGCTGGAACACCATGCCCATCCGGTGGCGCCGGATTTCGATCATCCGGGCGGGCGAAGCCTTCAGCAGGTCTTCCCCGTCGTAAAGCAGTTCCCCACCTGTCGGCTCGATCAGACGCGACAGGCAGCGCACCAAGGTGCTTTTGCCCGAACCGGAAAGGCCCATGATGACGAAAATCTCACCCTCGCCAACCTCAAGGCTGACGTCACGCACCGCGCCGACATGATCGGCCGCGCGAATCTGGTCTGAGGTTGGGGACATGCCGCCTGCCAAAAGCCGTTCGGGATGCGGGCCGTAGATTTTCCAGACATGCCGACAGGCAAGCTTGACGGGGCGTTCATTCATGGGTGGGTCCGGCGGAAAGGGTCTGGGCCTGTGGAAAAGCAGGGCAGCAAACGCCGCCCTGCCCTTTCGGGATCATTCGATCCACGTCGTCCATTTGGCCTCATTCGCGGTCATCCATTCGTCGACGACATCGTCGATCGACATGCCGTCGACATCGACCTTGCCGACCATGGCACCCATTTCCTCGTTGGTAAGCTGGAAGGCCTTGATCGCTTTGGCGGCACCTGGCCACTTGCCTTCAAGCCCGGCCCAACCGGCCTTGAAGATGCCGCCCGTGGGTTTGCCACAGTCATAGGCGGCGGCAGAATTTTCGCCCGCGGCAGGATCAGTGTAGCATTCGGGGGTGTAGGCCGGGAATTCCACCCACTCCCCCTCATACTTGATCGGGGCCCAGTGCGGGGCATAGATCCACAGAAGGATCGGGTCCTTGCGTTGATAGGCGGATTCAAGTTCGGCGAACATCGCGGCATCTGTGCCCGCATGGATCACCTCATAGTTCAGACCCAGCGAGGCGATGCGTTCTTCATCAAAGCCGCCCCAAGTGACGGGACCGCCCAGGTAGCGGCCCTTCGGTGCGGTTTCCGGCGTGGCGAAAACTTCCGCGCAATCGTTCAGCGCCTTCCAGTCCGGCAGGCCGGGGCAGAGTTCCTTCATGTAGATCGGATACCACCATTCCTCTTTCGCCTGCATGCCCGTTTCGCCAAAGCTGACGGTGTTTCCGGTAGCGATCGAGGCATTCATCACATCGGCAGCCGTGGTTGCCCAAAGCTCCATCGCGACATGAAGATCGCCGGATTCGATGCCCGGAAACTGCGCAAGGTAGTCGGCCTGCACCAGCTCAACATTGTATCCGGCCTCTTCCAGGATGGCGGCCATGATGTTGGTGGTGATGAGCTGGCCGGTCCAGTCGTGCAAGGTCAGCTTGATCGGATCGGTGCTTTCAACTTCGGCCAGCGCCGCGCCGGCACTGAAGATCAAGGCCGCAAGGGCCATCGGGTAACCCGTCTTCATCGATTTTTCCTTCACTGTTGGGGTCAGAGCGCCTTCCGTTTGCCGGAAATGCGATTGTTCCAAAGCTGCGATCAAACCCTGTGGACTGTCAAAGGAATTGTGCTGCCAGGGCTTGGTCACATCTCTTGGCCTGACTGGCGGGGCTGAAAGTCATCGATCTGGTCTATGGGTCCGCGCCAGTGTTCTGAACTCAGGTGCTGCGGCTGCATGACGCAAAAATGGCCCCTCGACCGCCTGCTACTCAACGACCGAGATCTGCTTCAGTCACCAATCCGGTGCACTGAAATTGGTAGGGCGATGGTTTCGTCCTGAAGTCGGCGTCGGAGCGCCTCTTGTCCTGCACTGCGGCCGGCATCGGTCAGGGCCGCGCCAAGAGCCAGGCCAGAAAGGTAGCCTTCCACATAGGACATCGGCTGCGGATCGCGCAGCGCCGCGTCCAGCACCGCCGCATCCGGGGCAGCGAGTGACCTGCCACGGGTTTTTTCCTCCATCTGCGACTAGAGTCCGCCCCAAGGAAGGGACGGACGATGAAGCGAACGATACGAAGCGAAGAGCAGATCATCGGGATCTTGCAGGAGCATGAGGCTGGC
>JAAUPC010000068.1 GCA_012036325.1 Paracoccaceae bacterium | reverse complement strand
GCCGCGCCGACGACCGAGGCTCCCGCTCCAGAAGCTCCGGCCACCAACCCCTGACCTGCCCGCAGCCGATCAAATCCGGCGTTTCGGGGCGTGACAGCCCCGACCCACTGCCGTAAATACGCGGCAACGCCTGGACAGGATTCGGACACGCATGGCCCCCTTCCTCTCGCACCCCTTCGATGACGACAAGCTGAAGGAGGAGTGTGGCATCTTCGGCGTGGTCGGCGTGGAAGACGCGTCGAACTTCGTGGCCCTTGGCCTGCATGCGCTGCAGCACCGGGGGCAAGAGGCGGGCGGGATCGTCAGCTATCACCCTGATCAGGGCTTCAACTCGGCCCGCCGGTTCGGCTATGTCCGCGACAATTTCACCAAGGCGGATGTGATGGACACCCTGCCCGGCCAACTGGCCATTGGGCATGTGCGCTATTCCACCGCCGGGTCCAAGGGTGCCACCGCGATCCGCGACGTGCAGCCCTTCTTTGGTGAGTTTTCGATGGGCGGCTGCGCGATTGCCCATAACGGCAACCTCACCAACGCCAGCGCGCTGCGGCGGGAACTGATCGAGCGCGGGTCGATCTTCCAATCCTCCAGTGACAGCGAATGCATCATCCACCTGATGGCGCGGTCGATCCAGAAGACCCTGGCTGAGCGGATCAAGGATGCGCTGCGACGGGTGGAAGGCGCGTTCAGCGTTGTCGCCATGACGCGAACCAAGCTGATCGGCGTGCGTGACCCATTGGGCGTGCGCCCGCTGGTCCTGGGCCGGATCGGTGACCATGGCTGGGCGCTGTCGTCCGAAACTTGCGCGCTTGACATCATGGCGCCGATTTCGTCCGCGAGATTGACCCCGGCGAGATGGTGGTGATCGAAGGCAACAAGGTCGAATCGACCCGCCCCTTCGCCCCGGCAAAGTCGCGCTTCTGCATCTTCGAGAACGTCTATTTCAGCCGCCCTGACAGTATCATTGGCGGAAGGTCGGTCTATGAGACCCGCCGCCAGATCGGTGTGGAACTGGCGCGTGAGGCCCCGGTCGAGGCGGATCTCGTCTGCCCCGTCCCTGACAGTGGCACGCCCGCCGCCATCGGCTACAGCCAGGAATCGGGCATTCCCTATGCGATGGGGATCATCCGCAACCAGTACATGGGCCGGACCTTCATTGAGCCCACCGACCACATCCGCAACATGGGTGTGCGGTTGAAGCTGAACGTGAACCGCGCGCTGATCAAGGGCAAGCGGGTGATCCTGGTGGATGACTCGGTCGTGCGTGGGACGACCAGCCGCAAGATCAAGGACATGATCCTAGAGGCAGGGGCGGCGGAGGTTCACTTCCGCATCGCCTCGCCCCCCACCGCATGGCCGTGCTTTTATGGTGTTGACACGCCGGAGCGGTCGAAACTTCTGGCGGCGACGATGTCGGAAGACGAGATGCGCGACTGGATCGGCGTCGACAGCCTGAAATTCGTCAGCCTTGACGGTCTTTACCGCGCGGCAGGCGAAGCCGCAGGCCGCGACATGGCGAACCCGCGCTTCTGCGACGCCTGCTTCTCGGGTGATTATCCGGTGGCCCCTTCGGACAAGATCGAGGAAGGGTTTGAGATGAAGGCGGCGGAGTGACGGGTAAGTAACTACCCTGTCCTTGCCCTGAAAAGGAACCAAGGGGATGAATCTGATCGGCGTTCATTTGATTGCGTTCGTCTTGGCGGTCTATGGAGTTGGACTGCGCCCGTTCAGTCGTCCCCCCTTTTTGCGACTAGCCGCGCCATCGTTCGTTTTCGATTGGGTCATTCAAGCAGCAACAAGAAGCAGCTTGCGGAAAGCTGAAAGCTGGCGCGACAAATTCGTCTACCGTGAAGGCGAGAAGCCGCGACCGCAGGATATAGCTCGCACCCAAATTCACTTCATTGCTAGTTTTGGCGTCATGCTAGGCGTTGTGTTGATAGCGAAGTGAAAGACTTGGAGGTGGCCATGACGACAGTCGAAGTCGACGCCTACATCTCCGCCCTTCCCCCCAACCAACGCGCTACCCTGACCACCCTGCGAGCCCGGCTCAATACCCTCCTCCCTGACCATCTGGAGGTCATGTCCTACGCCATGCCCGGGTTCCGCCAGCCCGGCCCCAAGGGCAAGATGGTTGTGGGCTATGCGGCTTTTGCCAAGCACCTCGCCCTTTACCCCCACTCCGGCACGGTGATCCCGCTGATCGACTGCACGCCCTTCAAGACCTCGAAATCCGGCGTCCTTTTTACTCCGGATACCCCCCTGCCCGATGCGCTCCTGCAGCGCATCATCGCCACCCGTCAGGCCGAATTGGCCGCTGGCTATGGCAAGCGCTGACCCCTTGCCATTTGCTCTTTTCAAAAATACTCCCGCCGGAGGCGCCAACACTTCCGCAAGGACCAATGCATGACCCAGAAGATCGCCGCCAAAGTCGCCCTCGTCACCGGCGCTTCGCGCGGCCTTGGGTCCGCGATGGCGGAACAACTCGCGCTGCGTGGCTGGCATGTGGTGGCCGTGGCCCGCACGGTGGGCGGGTTGGAGGATCTGGACGACCGGGTGAAACGCGCGGGGTTGCCGGGCGCGGGCGGGCTGACGCTGGCCCCAATGGACGTGACCAACGATGACGCGATGCGCCACCTGTGCCGCAGCATCCATGACCGTTGGGGCGGGCTTGGCCTTTGGGTCCATGCGGCCATTCACGCGGCCCCCCTGTCGCCCGCAGGGTCGCTGGACCAGAAGGATTGGGAGAAATCCATCGCCCTGAACGTCCGCGCGACGGGCATGCTGGTCCCGATGGTCGAGCCCTTGCTGCGCGCGGGCGACGGAACCGCGCTGTTCCTAGATGATCCCCGCGCCGGAAAGCCGTTCTTCGGCGCCTATGGCGCGACCAAGGCCGCACAGATCGCTTTGGCGCAAAGCTGGCAGGCCGAGACGGCGAAGACCGGGCCGCGCGTGGTCATCGCGACCCCGGCCGGTCTGCCCACGGCCACACGGGCCCGGTTCTTCCCAGGGGAAGACCGCACGAAACTGGCCGATGTGCAGGGCGAAGCGGCGCGGATTATTGACAGCCTCTGATACAAGGCACCGCAGATTTTTCGCAGAAAAATCTTGGTCGCGTCACTGCAATGCCGTCGCAATCGCAGACCAAAGGACCTCAACCGGTTCCACCCCGACCGAGAGCCGGATGAACCCCTCGGGCACGGCATCGCCCCAACGCGCGCGGCGTTCGCCGGCGCTGTGCGTGCCGCCAAAGCTGGTGGACTGCTCGATCAGCGGGCAACGGGACAGGAAGCCCTCGGCCACCCCCGCATCGGCCAGTTGAAAGCCGATCAGAAAGCCCCCGTTCGCCATCTGCCCGCCCACGGCCCAATGCGACGGGTCACCCGGCAGCCCGGGATAGCGCAGGCCGGTGACCGCGGGATGTGCGGCCAGCCGGTCGGCAATCACGGCGGCGCTGGCGCACATCCGCTCTAGCCGCACTTCCAGCGTCTCGATGCCCGGTGGGTGAGGTATGCCTCGAACGGGCCCGGGATCGCCCCTGCCATCCGCCGCCAGTCGCGGACGCGGGCCATAAGGGTGGCATCGCGCCCCGCGACATGGCCGAAAAGCACATCGGAATGGCCCGCCGGGGCCTTGTATCGGCGCGACCACGAGGTCGCAGCCAAGGTCAGCGGCGCTGGAGAAGCGGGGTCATCGTCGTGTTGTCGGCGACGACCTTCGCCCCGGCCATGCGGGCGCGCGCCGCCACGGCGGCGATGTCGACCACGTCAAGGCCGGGGTTGGAGGGGGTCTCAAGGTAAACCACTGCGGCGCCGGTGAAATCCTGCGTGGCATAGGCGGCGGTCGGGATCGGCTGCACCTCGATCCCGAGGGGTTTCAGGAACCCGTCCGACAGGACCCGCGTGACGTAATAGCCGTCAGACGGGATCACCAGCCGGTCACCCGTCTTCAGCGTCGCAAAGAGCGCCGCCGCGATGGCCGCCATGCCGGAGGGGAAGCTGACCGCCTCGGCATCTTCCAGAAGGCTAAGCTGCGCTTCGACCGCGTCCCAGGTCGGGTTGCCGTTGCGGCCGTAGAACTGGCCGCCCGCCTGCACATGCGGCAGGTGATGGGTGGCCGAGGCGACGTGGGCGGCACCACCGGGTCACCCTGCTGCAGCGCGGGTTTGCGGTGGTGCAGAAGCTGCGCCACGCGGCGGGCAATCTCGTCGCTGGGTCCCATGCGGCGAATCCTTTCCAAAGTCTGAACGTCCAAAGTCTGAACGGTTGCAGCAAGGTATTGATTTTCATGGCCGGGGAAAGATGTCCCGGGCCGGAAGGATCACTCCAGCCGCGCGGGGAAGCCGTCGGCCCGCAGGTCGGTGTGAAGGAGGTCCTCCAAGAGCTTGGCGATCATCGGGGACTGCGCCTCACCACCATAGGCGGCTTTGGCGGCGATGTAGGTCTGGTTGGTGATCGAGGCGAGGTCGAGGGGGACGCCAAATTCCTTCCCGAACCCCAGGGCAAAGCCCAAGTCCTTCAGCGCGAGGTCCACGTTGAAGGCGATGTCGTAGCTGCCGTTCAGGATCAGCGCCCCTTCGGTTTCATGCACGAAAGAGTTGCCGGAGGACGCGGCAATCGCATGCCAGGACTGCGCGAGGTCAAGCCCGCCGCGTTTGGCCAGCATCAAGGCCTCTGACGTGGCTTTCAGGTGGATGAAGGCCAGCATGTTGGTGATGACCTTGATGATCGAGGACGATCCCAAGGGCCCCATGTGGAAGATCTTGTCGCCCATCGCCTGCATGGCGCCGTGGTGGAGGTCAAAGAGGTCGCGGTCCCCGCCCGCCAGCATGGTGATCTTGCCCTGATGGGCCAGGTGGACGCCGCCGGTCACCGGAAGTTCCATCATCCGCACGCCGCCTTCTGCCGCAAGGGCGGCGAGGCGCAGCACCTCATCCCGGCCGAGGGTGGACATCTCCACCCAGCTTGCGCCCGGTTTCATGTGCGGCAGGACGTGGCGGAGCACTTTCTCTGACACGGCCGGGGATGGCAGGCAGGTGATGACATGATCGGCCGAGGCGGCGACCCCTTCGGCGCTGGTGGCGAGCGTCGCGCCCGCTGCGACCAAAGGGGCGGCAAGGGCGGCGTTCAGGTCATAGACCGTGACCTTGAAGCCTGCCTTCAGCAAACAGCCCGCGCAGGCGGCCCCGAGGTTGCCGAGGCCGATGTATCCGTAATGCATGATGTCCCCGTTTCGCGGCCCTTAGGCCGATGTGTTGGCCCAAGATTTTTCTGCGAAAAATCTTGGGCGGACGTGTCGCGCAGCCTCAGGCCTCGCCGTAGCCGACGATGCCCTTGACCTCGCAGAAGTCATGGATGCCCCAATCGGCATATTCGCGGCCGTTGCCGGACTGTTTGTAACCGCCGAAGGGGGCGGAGGTGTCCCAGTCGGGGTAGTTGAGGTTCACGGTCCCGGCGCGGAGTTTGCGGGCGACGGGGATCGCGTCTTCAACGGGGCCGGCGATATAGGCGGCAAGGCCGTAGATCGTGTCGTTGGCCTGTGCGATGGCGTCTTCGATGGAGTCGTAGGGCTGGATCGCGAGGACCGGGCCGAAGATTTCCTCTTTAGAGATGGTCATGGAATTCACCACGTCGCCAAAGACGGTCGGGCAAGTGAACCAGCCGCGATTAACGCCTACGGGGCGACCGGTGCCGCCGGTGACAAGGGTCGCGCCTTCGTCGATCCCGGCCTGGATCAGCTTTTGCACCTTGTCGAACTGGATCTTCGAGACGAGGGGGCCCATGACGGTGTCTTCATCGCGCGGATCGCCGATCTTGATCGCTTCGGCGGCCTCTTTCGCCACTTGCAGAGCTTCCGCCTGCTGCGAGCGGTGGACAAGCATCCGGGTCGGCGCGTCGCAGGACTGGCCGGTGTTGGACATGACGGCGGTGACACCTGCGGCGACGGCTTCGGCGATGTTGGCACCAGGCAGGATGATGTTGGGGGATTTGCCGCCCATTTCCTGCGCCACGCGCTTGGCGGTCGCAGCCGCAACCGCAGCGATCTGGGTGCCCGCGCGGTGGAGCCGGTGAAGGAGACCATGTCGACCTCCGGATGCGTCGACATGCGGGCACCAACCTCTGGCCCCGCGCCGTTCACCAGGTTGAAAACGCCGGGCGGGACGCCTGCGTCATGCATGACCTGGGCAAAGAGGGTGCCGGAAAGGGGAGCGATTTCCGAGGGTTTCAGGACCATCGTGCAGCCCGCGATCAGCGCGGGGGCGACCTTGCAGGCGATCTGGTTCATCGGCCAGTTCCACGGCGTGATGAGCGAGCAGACGCCGATCCCTTCATAGATGATCCGGGTGGAGCCGCGATTGTATTCCCAGACCATTTCTTCGGCGGCCTTGATCGTGGCCTCCATATGGACTTGCCCCGCCCAGGCCTGCGCGCCGCGCGCCCAGGTGATGGGGGCACCCATTTCGGTGGACATGGCTTGGGCGAAATCCTCGTAGCGCTCGTTATAGACCTCAAGCACCCGCTTCATCAGGGCGATGCGGTCCTTGACGGGCGTGTAGGTCCAGCCGTCAAAGGCGGCGCGGGCGGCGAGAATCGCCCGGTCGGCATCTTCGGCCGAGCCCATCGCGACTTCGGTCACGATTTCTTCGGTCGCGGGGTTTTCAACGCCCATGCGGTTTTTCGACAGGGGGTCGACCCATTGGCCATTGATGTAGAATTTCAGCATGTTGGCGGGGATCATTGAGACCTCACTTGAAGTAGATGTTGAAGCGGGCGCGGATGGCGGCGTCGATCTCCGGGTCCACGCGGCACCCGGCTTTGGCGAGGATAGAGTTCTTGCGGGCGATGGCCGTGTCAAGAAGAAGGGGCTTGCCAGCCTCATTCCATTCCTTGGGCGACATGCGGTTGCCGACGTTGGGGTAGATGTATTCGGTCTGCATCAGCTTCAGGGTCTGGTCAGAGCCGAGGTAGTGGCCCGGGCCGCCCAAGCAGACCTCTTTCATCGCGTCGATGGAGGTGCTGTCTGGCGTCACGTCGATCCCACGCACCAGACGCATGGTCTGGCCGAGAAGGTCATCGCCAAGGACAAGGCTTTCCAGGCAGAAGCCGAGGAGGGAGGCGTGCATGCCGACCGCCTCATAGCACATGTTGAGGCCGGCAAGACCGGCGAGGGCGTTGGTGATCCCCTGCTCCCACCCGCCTGCATGTCGGGAGTTTGCTATCGCTGATCCCGGAGGCAGCCCCACCGGGCAGGCCGTAGAAACGGTGCATCTGGGCGCAACCGGCGGTGAGAAGTGCCTGTTCGGCGGACCCGCCGGACATTGCGCCGGTCCTTAGGTCGCTGACGAAGGGCCAGGTGCCGAAGATCGCTGGCGCGCCGGGCTTGATCGCGTTGACGTAGACGACACCGGCAAGGCATTCGGCGACGGCCTGGACGATGGTGAGGGCGATGGGGGCCGGACTGGTGGCCCCCGCCTGCCCTGCGGAGAGGAGGAGCATCGGCATGCCGCGGCGGATGCAATCCTCCATCGTGATGCAGGATTCTTCGGCGAACTTCATCGGCGGGACGACGAAGCAGTTGGAATTGCTGACGAAAGGCCGGTCGCGCCATTCGGCCTCGCCCCCGGCGACCATATGCAGCATCTCAAAACAATCGGCGACGTGGGAGGGGTCGGAAAAGCTGGTGCCGACGTGTTTCGTGGTGCCCGCAAGGCAGCCGTAAAGAGTGTTGAGGTCCATCTCCTTGTTATCCACCACATCGCGGCAGACCATGGTGCGCTGGTAGAAATGGATGTTGTCGAGGTTGTCGACGAGGCGGGCCGCGTCATAGAGGTCCTGCGCGGTGGATTCGCGGTAGGTGTTGGCGACCGGGTCGACGATATGGACCGCCGCGCCCGCCGTGCCGTAATGGACGTTGGTGCCGGTGAGGTGCAGGTCATGCTTGGGGTCGCGGGCGTGAAGCGTGATGTCCCGCGCGGCGATGTTGAGCATATCCTCGACCAGCGCGCGGGGAAAGCGGATGCGGCCGTCATCGCCCAGGATTGCGCCTGCCTCAGTCAGGAGTTGGACGCCTGAGGGCGGGGCCTGGCTGAGGCCGATCTCTTCCAGCGCGTCCAGCGCGGCAGAATGGATCTGCTGCACAGCGACGTCGCTGAGCGGTTTGTACTGGCCGCCGGGCAGGCCGCGCGGACGGGTTTCACGTCATCGGCAAGGGGGGCGGCGCGCAGGGCGACGCGGGCAGAACGGCCCCCAGAGCGGCGGTTGCGGGTGGGTTCACAAACCTCGCCGATGTCGGGCATGTCGTCATTCGGTTGATCCCTTGAGGAGGAGTGCGTCGATGTCGTCCCCGCTGGCCGTGGCGGCGAGGGGAGCGAAAGAGCCGTGGAGCATGGCCGTGACAGAGTCGCGGATGGCGGCATGGGTCAGGCGGGCGATCTGGCTGCCGGTAGAGATGCGGCGGACGCCCATTGCGGCAAGATCGGCCACGGTTAGGGATTTGAGCGGCCCGGCGGCGAGGGCGTTGACGGGTTTGGTCACGGATTTCAGGACCTGTGCCAGCTCGGCCTTGCCGGGGGGCACGGGGAGATAGAGAAGGTCGGCCCCGGCGGCCTCAAACGCCTGCAGGCGGCGGATGCCTTCGGCGAGGTCATAAGCCCCGTTCATCACCCCATCGGCGCGGGCGCAGAAGATGAAGGGGCGGCCAAGGGCGCGGGCGGCTGCCGCCCCGGCCTTGATGCGTTCGACGGCGAGGGTGAAAGCGTAGGCAGGATTGCCGGGGATCATCTGGGTGTCTTCAACACTGATACCCGAAAGGCCCACCTCAGCCGACAGCCGGACGGTTTCGGCAACGTCATCGGGGCTGTCGCCAAAGCCGTTCTCAAAATCACCAGACACGGGAAGGGGCGTGGCGCTGATCAGGTCGGCGGCATGGGCAAGCGCCTCATCCCGCGTGACGCCGCCCATGTCGGGGCGGCCGAGGGTGAAGGCATGAGCGGCGGAACTGGTGGCGAGGGCCTGCGCGCCAAGGGCGGCCATCATCCGGGCCGATCCCCGGTCCCAAGGGTTGGGGATGACGAAACAGCCCTGCTGGTGCAGGTCGTGAAAGGCCTGATGGCGCTTGGCCAGGGTCATGCGCGCACCCGTTCGCTGGCCGGGTCATGCATGGGCGCGAGGGAGGCGATGGCGGCGTGGCGTTTGCCTGCAACCTCGATCTCATAGGTGGAGCCGAGGATTTCTTCGTCTGTCTGCCCCTTGGCCGAAACATAGCCAAGGCCGATCGCGCCGCCAAGGAAATGGCCGTAGTTGCCGCTGGTCACCGGTCCGACGATTTTCCCATCGCGGACAATGGCTTCGTTGTGGAAAAGGAGGGGTTCGGGGTCCTTCAGGCGGAATTGCAGCATGCGGCGGTCAAGGCCCTGCTGTTCGCGGCGCAAGACCGCCTCACGGCCAATAAAGGCGGGCTTCTTCCGGCTGACGGTGAAGCCAAGGCCTGCCTCAAGCACATGATCTTCGTCGGTGATATCATGGCCCCAGTGGCGGTAGGCTTTCTCGATCCGGCAAGAATCCAGGGTATGAAGGCCGCAAAGTTGCAGGTCGGGCTGCGCCTCCATCAGCGCCTCGAAGACATGGGCGGTCTGGTCGGCGCTCACGTAAAGCTCCCACCCCAACTCGCCCACATAGGTCACGCGATGCGCGCGGGCGAGGCCTAGTCCGATCTCGATTTCCTTTGCCTGCCCAAAGGGATGGCCAGTGTTGCTGAAGTCATTGGGTGAGACTTTGGCAAGGATGTCGCGCGACCCGGGGCCCATCAGGCAAAGGACGGATTCCGCGGCGGTCACATCGGTGATGACGGCGAAATCATCGCCGACTTGCGCCCGCATCCAGGCAAGGTTGCGCTGCAGCGTCGCACCGGGAACGACGGCGAGGTAGGCGGTCTCCGAGAGGCGCGTCACTGTAAGGTCAGCCTCTATCCCTCCGCGATCATTGAGGAACATGGTGTAGACGATCCGCCCCGCGGCCACGTCCATCTGCGCCGAGGAGATGCGGTTGAGGAAGGCACAGGCGTCGCGCCCTTCGATGCGAATCTTGCCGAAGCTGGTCATGTCGAAAAGGCCTGCGCGTTCCCGCACGGCCATATGTTCGGCGCGCTGGTTGTCGAACCAGTTCTGCCGTTGCCAGGAATAGCGATACTCCGCCTCTTGCCCCGGGTTCGCGAACCAGTTGGCGCGTTCCCAACCCGCAACCTCGCCAAAGACTGCGCCGCGCGCTTTCAGGTGTTCGTGGATCGGGCTGCGGCGGACGCCCCGCGCGGTGGCCATCTGGCGGTAGGGGAAGTGGTCGGCGTAGAGGAGGCCGAGGGTTTCGGTCACGCGTTCCTTGAGATAGCGGCGGTTCTTCTGGAAGGGCTGGGCGCGGCGGATGTCGACTTCCCACAGATCAAAGGGCGGCTCGCCTTCGGTGATCCAATGCGCCAGCGCCTGCCCTGCGCCGCCGGAACTGACGATGCCGATGGAGTTGTAGCCAGCGGCGATCCAGTAGCCTTTCACTTCCGGGGCCTCACCCAGGTAGTAGCGGTCGTCGGGGGTGAAGGATTCCGGGCCGTTGAAGAAGGTGTGGATGCCTGCGGTTTCGAAAAGCGGCATCCGGTTTGTCGCCATCTCAAGGATGGGCATGAAGTGATCCCAATCTTCGGGCAAGGTGTCGAATTCGAAATCCTTGCGGATGCCGCCCATCCCCCAGGGTTTGGCGACGGGTTCAAACGCGCCCAGCATCATCTTGCCGGCGTCCTGCTTGTAATAGGCGCATTCGTCGGGGACGCGCAGGACGGGAAGGTTGAGGTCGATCCCGGCGACGGGTTCGGTGATCAGGTAGAAATGTTCGCAGGCATGGAGCGGCAGCGTGACGCCGTTCTGCGCGGCAAGGTCACGGCCCCACATGCCGCCGCAGTTCACGATGACGTCGGCGGCGATGTGGCCGGGGCCTTCGGCGGTTTCATAATCCACCCCGGTCACGCGGCCATCGGCGGTGGTGATCTTGGTCACCAGGGTGTTTTCAAAGATCTTCGCGCCCTTCATCCGCGCGCCCTTGGCCAAAGCCATGGCGATATTGGCGGGGTCACATTGGCCATCCAGCGGCAGGGCTACCGCCCCCACCACGCCGTCGATGTTCAGATGGGGATACTTGGCCTTCGCCTCACCCGGGCTGATCTCATGCACTTCGACATCGAAGATGCGGGCGACGGTCGCCTGGCGGAGGAGTTCCTCATGCCGTTCCTTCGTCAGCGCGACTGAGATCGAGCCGACCTGCTTCATCCCCGTGGCGACGCCGGTTTCCGCCTCAAGCCCGCGGTAGAGATCGGCCGAATACTTGGCGAGGCGGGTCATGTTGGCACTGCCCCGAAGCTGGCCGATCAGCCCCGCCGCATGCCAGGTGGTGCCCGAGGTCAGCTTGCGGCGTTCCAGAAGGACCACGTCCGTCCAGCCGGCCTTGGCCAGGTGGTAGGCGACCGAACAGCCGGAGATGCCGCCACCGATGACCACGGCACGGGCTTTTGCGGGGATCGTCATGGCTGGCTCTCCGGGGGGACGAGGACAAGTTTGCCGGGATAGCGCCCGGCGGCAAGGTCATCTTGCGCGCGGGCGATGTCGCGCAGGGGGTAGGTCTGCGACACGACCGGGCGAATGCGGGCGGTGTTGATGATGGTGACAAGGCCTGCGAACACCTCACGCGGCTGGTGGGTGGCGCCGTACAGCGTCAGGTCGTTCAGGTAGATACGGCGCAGATCGCCCGCGACATGCGGCCCTGCCACCGCACCGCTGGTGGCATAACGCCCCCCGGGGCACAGGGCATCAAGCCGGTCCTGGAAGCCATCGCCGCCGAACACGTCGATCACCACGTCAAAGCGGCGGGCGGGGGGCGTGCTGTCCCGGGCCAGCACCTGCGCGCCCATGGCACTGAGCGGTGCGGCCTTCGAAAGGCTGCATTGCGCTGTCACCTCGGCCCCGCGCAACAGCGCCAGCTGCACCGCCGCAAGGCCGACCCCACCCGAAGCCCCGGTGACGAGCACCCGTTCGCCGACCGCCACTTGGGCCCGGGTCAAAAGATTGTGCGCCGTGCCATAAGCACAAGGCATGGCGCCGATTTCAACATCAGACAGGGGCGAGGCGCTGACATCATGCAGATGCCGCGCCTTGACCAGGCAGTATTGCGCGAAAGCGCCATCGAATTCCGACCCGATCGACAGGAAGCGGATCGGGTTTTCCGCTGTCGGCTCATGCTGGTTCACCGGGCAGATCACCCGGGCACCAAGGGGCAGGTCGGCAACCCCCGGCCCGATGGCCACGACCCGCCCGCATAGGTCAGCGCCCTGAATGCGGGGGAAGGCCAGCGCGCCCGAC
>JAAUPC010000067.1 GCA_012036325.1 Paracoccaceae bacterium | reverse complement strand
GCGGCACGCAGGCGCTCACGGTCGGCTGTGCGCGATGCCACGACCACAAGTTCGATCCCATCCCCACGCGCGACTACTACGCGCTCTACGGCGTGTTCGACAGTTGCGCGGAGAAGCTCGTTTCCTGCGCGCCACCCGCGCCGTGCCGGGGGTTCCATGCGGCCGCACGGGTGGTGCTTGTCGAAGCCTCGCCTCGCCTGCACACGGTGCAACAGGCGACCCTCGCGCCCTTCGCGGTCAGCGTCACCTGGGCTGACACCATCGACGCCCTGCCGCAGGCCCCCCTCTTCCTCATCGCCAACGAATTCCTCGATGCCCTGCCGATCCGCCAGTTCCAGCGCGGCCCGGACGGCTGGCGTGAGCGGTTGGTGGGCTTGGCAGAAGGTGCCCTGACCTTCGGCCTCTCGGACCTTCTGGCACAGGTGCCCGACACCCCAGCCTTCCGGACCGCGCCCGAAGCGGCCCTAGTCGAAGACTGCGCCCCGGCCCGTTATATGGTGGCAGCCCTCATGGCGCGGATCACCCGCCACGGCGGCCTTGCCTACTTGATCGACTACGGTGACTGGCGGTCGCGCGGCGATACGCTGCAGGCCCTGCGCGGCCATGCCTTCGACCCGCCCCTTGCGCACCCGGGTCAGGCCGACCTGACCGCCCATGTCGACTTTGAACCGCTGGCCACCCTTGCGCCCGCCCATGCCTATGACAGCCAGGGCGCGGTCCTGAACCGGCTTGGAATTGCAGCACGCACCGCGCGTCTGGCGCAGAACATGACGGGCGCGGCCCTGGAAAGCCACCTGGCCGCGCATCGCCGCTTGACCGACCCACAGGAAATGGGTTCGTTGTTCAAGGTATTGGCCCTGACCCGTGCCAACGCCCCCCTGCCGCCGGGATTCGCCCCCTGATGCCATCGACGCTGGAGATCATCACCTCGCCCGCCCTGACCTGCCGCCACGGGT
This sequence comes from Paracoccaceae bacterium, assembly GCA_012036325.1. GTDB lineage: Bacteria > Pseudomonadota > Alphaproteobacteria > Rhodobacterales > Rhodobacteraceae > Tabrizicola. The sequence goes on along the minus strand of JAAUPC010000067.1, from coordinate 11,444 downwards.
TCTTTACCCGCAAAGGCGGCGCGTCCTCGGGCATCTTCGCGGGGCTGAACTGCGGGGCCGGCTCTTCGGATCAGGCGGAAATCGTCGCCATCAACCGCGCCCGCGTGGCCGAGGCGATGGGCGTTGCTCCTTCCGCGCTTGTCGGCGTGCATCAGGTCCATTCCGCCCGCGCTGTCGCGGTGGCCGGCCCCCTCTCTCACCGGCCCGAGGCTGATGCCCTGGTCACCGCAACGCCCGGCGTGCTGCTGTCCGTACTGACTGCCGATTGCCAACCCGTCCTTTTCCACGATGCCAAGGCCCAGGTGATCGGCGCGGCCCATGCCGGCTGGCGCGGCGCGGTAAATGGCGTGCTGGAAGCCACCCTCGACGCGATGGAGAGCCTCGGCGCGCGCCGCAGCGCCATCCAAGCCGTCATCGGCCCCTCGATCAGTCAGGCCGCCTATGAGGTAGGGCCCGAGTTTCTGGACCGCTTCCGCAGCGAAGACCCGGACTCCCTGCGCTTCTTTGCCAATGGCACCGGTGACCGGATGCTGTTTGACCTGCCCGGATACGGGCTGGCCCGGCTGCGCGCCGCAGGCGTCGGCCATGCCGAATGGACCGGCCATTGCACCTACCGCGATCCTGAACGGTTCTATTCCTTCCGCCGCACCACCCATGCCGGGGAGGTGGACTATGGGCGCCTCATCTCGACAATAAGGCTTTAATTCGGCGCAATCGGGCATGAAAATGCACCGTTTGCAGCGCAACTTTTCCCAACCCCCGCCTTATTCCAAAGGCAAGTCTTAGCTTGCGAAATACAAAGGCTGATGGGAACGCAAATGATCATCGAGATGAGAACAAAGCGCCGCTGGATCGTTTCCGTTCTGGAAGCCGTCGCTGAATCCTCTGACACGCGGGTCACTGTCACCGCCACCCTGCGCCGGACCACCGGGCGCAACCGGATGAACCCCGGCCAGAAAGGGTTCGCCATGCGCCTGAAAGCCGCCACCCGCCCCTTGGCCGACGCCGCGCGCTAAGCCTCAGGCGTTCTTCGCCAGCCGCGCCTCAAGCACGTCAAACGGCAGCCCGGGCTCGTCCTTGGCACAACGGATGACGAGGCTCGTCTTCACATTGGCAACGTGATCGGCCTTGAGCAGTTGCTCGGTCAGAAAGCTTTGGAAGCTGGACAGATCCGGCGCCACGCATTTCAGGATGAAATCGATCTCGCCGTTCAGCATGTGGCATTCACGGACCAAGGGCCATGCCTTGCAGCGCGCCTCAAAAGCCGACAGATCCGCCTCGGCCTGAGAATTCAGCCGCACCATGGCGAAGACCTGCACCTCAAACCCAAGCTCGCGCGCGTCGATGTCGGCGTGATAGCCGCGGATGAAACCCGCTTCCTCCAGCCCGCGCACCCGGCGCAAGCAAGGCGGGGCAGAGATTCCCACGCGGCTGGCCAGTTCCACGTTCGTCATCCGGCCATCGGCCTGAAGCTCGGCCAGAATCTGACGGTCGATCGGGTCGAGTTTGTGTCCGGCCATGCCTGCCTCCGTTGCAGGCCTTACTTACGTTGCGCGGCAGCTATGCGCAATAATATTTCAACGTCGCGCAAGAAAACGAGGCGTAGCTTGCGTTGACCGGGTTGCAACCCCGCCATGCAGGGGCTTTCCGCCCCCGCGCCGCCCGACTATATCCGTAGGCAAAGCATTGGGGGCGAAGATGGGCGAGACGCGTCATACAAAGGTTCTGATCATCGGTTCGGGGCCAGCAGGCTATACTGCAGCGGTCTATTCGGCACGCGCCATGCTGAGCCCCATCCTTGTGCAGGGGCTGCAACCCGGCGGCCAGCTGACCATCACGACCGAGGTGGAAAACTGGCCCGGTGACAGCCACGTGCAAGGTCCTGACCTGATGGTGCGCATGCAAGAGCACGCCACCGCGATGGGCGCCGAGATCATCAGCGACTACATCACCGCGCTGGACCTCTCCAAACGCCCCTTCACCACGACGGCCGACAGCGGCACCACCTACATCGCGGATGCCGTGATCCTTGCCACCGGGGCGCAGGCAAAATGGCTGGGCCTGCCGAGCGAAGAGCATTTCAAGGGCTTCGGCGTCTCGGCCTGCGCGACCTGCGACGGGTTCTTCTACCGTGGCAAAGAGGTTGTGGTGGTCGGTGGCGGCAATACCGCAGTTGAAGAGGCGCTGTTTCTGACCAACTTCGCCTCGAAGGTCACTTTGATCCACCGGCGAGACTTTCTGCGTGCCGAAAAGATCATGCAGGACCGCCTGTTCAAGAACCCGAAGATCGAGGTGGTCTGGAACCATGAGATCTCTGAGGTCGTCGGCGCGCATGAACCGCGTGGCGTAGACGGGGTCAAGGTCCGCGACGTGCACAGCGGCGCGGAACGTGTCATCCCCTGCGCCGGGTTCTTCGTGGCCATCGGCCATGCGCCTGCATCCGAACTGGTGAAAGACCAGCTCCCGTTGCACAACGGCGGCTATGTGGTGGTGGAACCGGGCACGACCCGGACCGCGATTCCCGGCGTCTTCGCGGCGGGCGATCTGACCGACCACGTCTACCGCCAGGCCGTGACCAGCGCCGGGATGGGCTGCATGGCTGCACTCGACGCGGAAAAGTTTCTCTCCGGTCACTGACGCCTATTGAATAGGGCGCCTTGCGGCGCGAAGACCTGTTCTCTCATCCCTGCGCGAAGAGGCGCAGAGATGAGGGTGGACGAGGGCCAGCCCCTCGCGCTCCCCGGAGTATTTGTCGAAAAGAGCAAATGCGCTTGCTCTTTTTTACAAATACTCCCGCCGGAGGCTTCCCCGAGCCGGTTGCGTGCTTGCGCGCAGAGGCGAGACAAAAAGCGTGCGCGCTTGCGCGCTCCATTTGGTAACCGCTGGATCAGCGCAGGCGTTTGCCGTCTTGGGCGAAAACCATCGCGTCCTTGCCGTCAAAGCCCACACCCACCATCGCGCCCGGTTCCAGGCTGATCTGGTCATGCCGCTCGACGATCAGCTTTTCCCCGCTGGGCGCGCTCAGGTGCACATAGGACACGCCGCCCAGGGCTTCGGTCAGGTCCACCCGGTGGCTGCTGCCGGCCGGATCGATCTTCAGGTGCTGCGGGCGCAGCCCTACCGACACCTCCGCCCCTGCGCCCGGCAGTGCTACGGATGTCGCCAGCGGCTGTGCCAGCCCCTTGGCCTGCACCGACCCTGCCCGTTCCACCACGCCCGCGACAAGTTCATCGCCGGGCTGCCGATGAACCCCGCAACGAACTTGTTGTCGGGATCGTTGTAGAGGTCGAGCGGCTTGCCCACCTGCTCCACCCGCCCGGCCCGCAGGACGACGATCTTGTCCGCAAGGGTCATCGCCTCGACCTGGTCATGCGTCACATAGATCATCGTCGCGCCGATCTCGCGGTGAAGGCGCGCGATTTCCACCCGCATTTCCACCCGCAGTTCGGCGTCGAGGTTCGACAGGGGTTCGTCAAACAGGAACACCTCCGGCCCGCGCACGATCGCGCGGCCGATCGCCACCCGCTGGCGCTGGCCGCCGGACAGGGCCTTGGGCTTGCGCGCCAGATAGTCGTCCAGCTTCAGGATGCGGCTGGCTTCCTTGACCTTGCGGTCAATCTCGGCCTTGGGGTGGCCGGTCATCTTCAGGCCGAAGCCCATGTTTTCCGCCACCGTCATATGCGGATAAAGCGCATAGGTCTGGAACACCATTGCCACGCCGCGTTCGCTCGGGTCGGCCTCTGTCACGTCCCGGGAGCCGATCTGGATCATCCCGCCGGTGGTTTCCTCCAGCCCCGCCACCATTCGCAGAAGGGTGGATTTCCCGCAGCCCGAGGGGCCGACGAAGACGCAGAACTCGCCATCCTCCACCCGCAGGTTGACCCCGTGGATCACCTGCACGTCGCCATATCGCTTGGTCACCTTGTCCAGCGTAACGCCTGTCATGGTCCTATCCTCCCCCTAACTCTGTTCCGGAAAGCGCCAGCTTTCCGCTTCTGCGGCGATGCGCGCCGCGATGTCCTTGGTCAGCCCCGCCTGATCCTCCAGGGCCGCCAATGTCGTCCGCGCCGTGGTCGAGGTGACCGACAAGGCCCCCAGCACCCGGCCTGACCGCGTCAGAATCGGCACGGCGCAGCAGATGATTCCCTTTTCATGCTCTTCACGGTCGAAGGCATGGCCCCGGGCGCGAATCGCCTGCAGCTCGGCCACAAGCTTTTCGGGCGTGTCGAGCGTCTGGTCCGTGTGGCGGTGGAAAGACTGCCGCGCCAGCGCTTGCTCCAAAGCCTCGGGCGTGGCCCAGGCCAGCATCGCCTTGCCCACCCCGGTGCAATAGGCCGGGCCCACCTTGCCCGCCTGCGCGAACATCTCGACCGGGCGTGCGGCGTTGCGCTTGTCGACGTAAAGGACCTGCCCCAGATCCATCTGCGCCAGATGGATTGTCTCTCCGGTTTTTGCAGCCAATTCATCAAGATAGGGCCGCGCGATCGGCGCAAGCGACGACTGCGCCCAGGCCGCATGGGCCAGCCGCACCAGCCGCACGCCCAAGGCATAGGTGCCCTGATCGGGGTCAAGCGCCAGCATGCCCTGATGGGTCAGGGTCTGCAGCAAACGATAGAGCGTCGCCTTGGGATAATCCGATTGCGCCAGAAGGTCGGAAAAGCGGACCGGGCGGCCATGGCTTGCGACCATGTCCAGCACATCCAGCGCCTTGCCGACTGTGCCATCCGCATGTCCCTCGGCCCCCATGACCCCTCCGTTGCAAGGTTGTTGACAGGGTAGACGATAGCCGACATAGTTTTCAATATTCAAGACTAAGTTTCAAATAATGGAACCAAACGGGAGGAAACCATGGTCCATAAGAAAGCGGGCGCGCTGGCCCTAGCGGCGGCGCTCATGCTGTCCACTTCGGCCTTCGCGCAAGATAAGCGCGTTGTTACCTGGAATGCGGACTACGATCCGATTCCGCTGGCCGCAACCGAAGCACTGATTGCCGATTTCGAGGCTGCGAACCCCGAGATCGACGTCCAGCTGACCAACTTCGATCACGAAGGCTACAAGAACGCGATCCGCAACTTCCTGACCGCTGATCCGCCGGATCTGGCCAACTGGTATGCCGCCAACCGGATGCGTCCTTTTGTCGAGGCTGGCCTTTTCGCCGACATCTCGGACGTGTGGGCCAACAACGGCCTGACTGAATCGCTTGCGTCCTCGGTGCTGTCGTCCACGATTGACGGCAAGCAATATGCCATTCCCTACACCTACTATCAGTGGGGCATCTACTATAACCGCGACGCTTACGCCGCTGCAGGGGTCACTCCTCCCGGTCCGGAAGGCGTAAGCTGGGCTGATTTCCTGGCGAACTGCGAAAAGTTCAAGGCCGCCGGCATTGACTGCGTGACCACCGGTTCGGTCGCGAAATGGCCGGTCGCGGGGATCTTCGACTATCTCAGCCTGCGCACCAACGGCTATCAGTTCCATGCTGACCTGGCCGGCGGCAAGATCAGCTGGACCTCGCCCGAAGCCCGCGCCGTCTTTGCCGAATTCGGCAAGCTGCAGCCCTTCGTCACCGAAAACCACGCGGCGATCGACTGGCAGGACGCTGCCGCCATCTTCACGCAAGGCAAGGCCGCGCATTACGTGATGGGCAACTTCGCCGTCGGCGTCTTCAAGGAAGGCGGGATGACGAATGACAACCTCGGCTTCATGGTGTTCCCGGAAATCACCCCCGGCATCGCCCGCGCCGAAGAAGCGCCGACCGATACGGTCCACCTGACTTCGGGCGCGCAGAACCCGGATGATGCCAAACTGCTGCTGGCCTATATCGCCAGTGCAGAAGCCCAGACCAAGTGGAACGCGGCTGTTGGCCAGCTGCCGACCAACTCGGGTTCTACGGTGGATGCGGCTGATCCGTTCCTGTCTGCAGGCTTTGCATCGCTGTCCTCGGCTACGGGTGGCATTGCCCAGTTCTGGGACCGCGACGCTGACGCCGAATACGCCAGCCTTGGCATGGACGGCTTCCAGCAGTTCCTCGTCCAGCCGGAAGAGCTTGAGGCGATCCTCGAGCGGCTCGAGCAGGCCCGTCTGCGCCTTTTCCCGCAGTGATCTGATCCATCGGGCGCCCCACATCCTGGGGGCGCCCGTTTTCTGTTTCCGGGGGGGCAAACATGGCAAACGCAACAGATACGGTCGCGGCGGCCCCGATGCCGCGCGCCGCAAGCCGGTGGAACCAGCGCAAACTTGCGCCCTGGCTGTTTCTTGCGCCGGGCCTTTTCATGTTCGCCGTCTATGTGCTTTGGCCCATCGTCCAAAGCATTTCCCTTTCGTTCTATGACTGGAACGGGCTTTACAACCGCGACGGCGAATTCACTGGCCGGTTCATCGGGTTGCAGAACTACCGTGAGCTTGGGACTGACCCAGCCTTCGAGGTCTCGCTCTGGAACAACCTCAAATGGCTGGTTCTTTACATGCTGGCCCTGCCCATCGGGCTGTTCCTGTCGATCTTTCTCAATCAGACAGTGCGCGGCATCCGGCTTTACAAGTCGCTGTTCTTCTTTCCCTTCGTCATCAGCCAGGTCGTCGTCGGCCTGATCTTCGCCTGGTTCTATGCGCCGAACTTCGGCCTCTTCTACCTTCTGACCGAATGGATCACCGGCGACGGAACCGCCATTCTGGCTGATCCTGATCTTGTGACCTATGGCATCATCGCTGCCGGGCTTTGGCCGCAGATCGCCTATGTGATGATCCTGTATCTGACGGGCCTGAACAACGTCGCCCCCGACCAGATCGAGGCGGCGCGGCTGGACGGGGCCAAGGGCTGGAAGATGCTGTGGTACGTCGTCCTGCCGCAACTGCGCCCCGCCACCTTCATAGCGGTGATCGTCACCGTGATCGGCGCGCTGCGGTCCTTCGACCTTGTGTCGATCATGACCAGCGGCGGCCCCTTCGGATCATCCCGCGTGCTGTCCTTCTACATGTATGAGATGGCCTTGGGCGAAATCGGGCTTCGCATGGGCTATGGCGCGGCGATTGCGGTGGTCCTCTTTGCGATCATGATGATCTTCATCTCGGGCTTCATCTGGAAGATGTGGCGCGACGAAACCCAACGATAAGGAAGGGGCGATCCATGTTCCCACGTCCCATCCAGCAGTCCTCGACCGGCGCGCAGTGGCTTTATTCCATCGCCCTGCCCGTCGCCTTGCTGCTGTGGCTTTTCCCGCTCCTGGGCGTGGCGCTGACCTCGCTGCGCCCGGCCTCTGACCTGGCGCAAGGCAACTACTTCGGCATGCCCTCCGGCATCGCATGGGAGAATTACATCTACATCTTCACCGAAACGCCCATCGGGCAGTACATGGTGAATTCGCTTTGGGTGACGATCCCCACGGTGATCGGCGCGGTCAGCCTGTCCTTGATGACCGGCTTTGCCCTGGCGGTCTACGGGTTCCGGGCGAACATCCTCGTGTTCTTCATGTTCGTCGCGGGCAACTTCGTGCCCTTCCAGATCCTGATGGTCCCGGTCCGCGACATGACGCTGCAACTGGGGATGTATGACACCTGGTATGGCCTTGCCCTTTTCCACATCGCCTTCCAGACCGGCTTCTGCACCCTCTTCATGCGGAACTTCATTAAGGCCCTGCCGTTTGAGCTGATCGAGGCGGCCCGCGTCGAAGGTGTCACCGAATGGCGCATCTTCTGGTACATCGTCCTGCCCCTGATGCGCCCGGCCATTGCGGCGCTGTCGGTCCTCGTCTTCACCTTCATCTGGAATGATTTCTTCTGGGCCACTGTCCTGACGCAAGGCGTCGACAGCCAGCCGATCACCGCGGGCCTATCGTCCCTCAACGGCCAGTGGATCGCGCAGTGGCACCTCGTCTCGGCGGGCTCCATCCTTGCTGCCTTGCCCCCGGTCGCCATGTTCTTCCTGATGCAGAAGCACTTCATCGCTGGCCTGACGCTGGGGGCCGTGAAGTAATGCAATGGCGGATTGATGCGGGCGGTCAAACCATCGCCCTGGCCACCTCGGGCGGCATTCCCGAGGTTACCTACTGGGGCGCCCGCTTGCCGGATGATGAGGACCTTTCCCAGCTTGCCGCTGCAGCACGCAACGACCTGACCGGCGGAATGTTGGACGTGCTGCCATCGCTTTCCCTTTCTCCGGAACCCGGCCGCGCCTTTCAAGGCCAGCCGGGGCATATTCTGGCCGAAGCCGACGGGACTCCGCTCCTCCCCACGTTCCGCTTCGACCGGGCCGAGGGCAGGGGCGTGCTTCGCCTGATCTCCCGCGCAGAAGGTTTGACTCTTACGCACCTTCTGACCTGGCGCGGTACCGGGGTCATCGGACTGGAAACGATACTCGACGCCGACCGCCCGATTCGCGTCCATTGGCTCGCCGCCCCGGTCCTCCCCGCCCCACAGGATGGCGATATGATCGACGTCCACGGCAAATGGATTGGTGAGTTTCACCTGATCCGCACCCCATGGACCCCCGGCATCCGCTTGCGCGAATCTCGCACTGGCCGCTCGGGCCACGAACACCCTCCCTATCTGATCCTCGCTGGTCAGGGCTGCACCAACACTCAAGGCACCGCCCTCGCCCTCCACTACGCCTGGTCCGGCGGCCACCGCATGGTCGCGGAAGAGCTTCCCGACGGTCGTCGGCAGATCCAGTTCGGGGCTCCAATTGGGTCCGAGACTGAAATCGGAACCCACTTCCGTACTGCAAGGCTCATGGCAGTCTGTTCCACGACCGGGCTGAACGGGATTGCCAAGACGTTCCAGGAAGATATTCGTGATTGGGTCGTGCAATGGCCAGAATATTCACGCCCCCGCCCTGTGCACTACAACTGCTGGGAGGCGGTCTACTTCGACCACAAGCTGGAAACCCTCGCCGAGATCGCCACCCGCGCCGCCGCCCTTGGCGCTGAACGCTTCGTCCTCGACGACGGCTGGTTTGGAAAGCGCGACGACGACACCACCTCGCTTGGTGACTGGACCATCGACCGCGCCAAATGGCCCGATGGCCTGCACCCCCTGATCGCGCATATCCACAGCCTCGGCATGACCTTCGGCCTGTGGTTTGAACCTGAGATGGTCAACCCCAACTCCGACCTCTACCGCGCCCACCCGGACTGGCTTCTGGGGCCAGCCGACCAGACCACTGGCCGCAACCAGATGGTGCTGAACCTTGCACTGCCAGAGGTGCGGGATAACCTCTTCCAGCAGGTTTCGGCCATCCTGACCGAATACCCCATCGACTATGTCAAATGGGACCACAACCGCCTTCTGCCGGTGGTCGATACTGCCCAGACCCACGGCATCTATGACCTTCTCGCCCGCCTCCGCGCCTCCCACCCCAGCGTGGAAATCGAATCCTGCGCCAGCGGAGGTGGCCGGATCGACGCCGGGATCCTGCAACATACCCACCGCGTCTGGCTGTCCGACAGCAATGACGCCCTCGAACGCCTGCGCATCCAACACGATGCCGCCCTGTTCCTGCCCGCCGCCGTGACCGGCAGCCATGTCGGCCCGCGTCATTGCCACACCTCGGGCCGCGTCCTGCCCATGGCCTTCCGCGCCTGGGTTGCCGCCCAGCGCCATATGGGGTTCGAGATGGACCTGAGGGAGCTGACCGAAGACGAAGCTCTCACCCTGGCCAAAATCACCCGCTGGTGGAAAGACAACCGTAACTGGATGCTGTCAGGCACCATCCACCGGCTGGACAGTGATGATCCCGCCGTGACGGCCGAGTTGCAACTGGCGCAAGACGGCAGCCGCTTCGTGGCCTTTGCCGGTCAGGCGATGACCAGCCGCCAGATTCTGCCACGCCCCTTGCGGCTGGCCGGTCTGGAACCGGCGGCCCGCTATACCGTCACGCTCCTCAACCCCGAAGATGCCCCTCGCCAGTCACGCGGCCCGGCAGCGCTCAAAGCCTCCCCCTTGACGCTGACCGGTCAAGCCTTGATGACGCGGGGTATCACACTTCCCGTGGCATGGCCCGCCACCATGTGGGTTGTCGAAGGAACCCGGCTATGACCGACCCCACTTTCCCCGACCTGCACGGCCAGTCGGTCTTCATCACCGGCGGTGGCTCGGGCATCGGGGCCGCGCTGACCGAATCCTTCCTGCGCCAGGGGGCCAAGGTGGCCTTCTGTCAAAGGTCCGACGCGACCCCCTTCTGCGACGCGATGGAGGCCGCGACCGGCAATCGCCCCCTCTTCCTGCCCTGCGACATCTCGATTACCGACCAGTTGCAGCTGACCCTCGACACCGCCGCCAAGGCCCATGGTCCCATCACCGTGCTGGTCAACAACGCGGCGAATGACCAGCGCCACAAGACGCTTGAGACGGATGCCGCCTTTTGGGACTGGTCGATGGCCGTCAACCTGCGGTCTTATTTCTTTGCCTGCCAGTCGGTCATCCCCGGCATGCAGGCGGCAGGCGGGGGCAGCATCATCAACTTCTCATCCATCAGCTTCATGATGGCCGATACCGGGTACGCCGCCTACATCACCGCCAATGCAGGCATCGTCGGACTGACGCGCACCCTGGCGCGGGAATTCGGCCCTGACCGCATCCGCGTCAACGCCATCGCCCCCGGCTGGGTGCTGACCGACCGCCAGAAAGAGCTTTGGGTGACCCCGGAAAGCCTTGCCAACCACCTGGCCAAGCAGTGCCTGCCCGACCCGATCGAACCCGCTGATGTGTCCGGGGCGGTGCTGTATCTTGCCTCCAATGCCTCTCGCATGATGACCTCGCAGACGCTGGTCCTGGACGGGGGCTTTATCGCAGCATGATTGAGGCGCTGATTTCCCCCACCTGGATCGCGGTTGACTGGGGCACCTCAAACCTGCGCGCCTGGGCGATGGACGGTCCCCGCGTCCTGGCCGAGGTTCATTCAGATGACGGCATGGGCAAACTTGCGCGCGACGGGTTCGACCGCCCTCCTGCGGCTGATCGGCCCCTGGCTGGACCGTGGCGCGGTCCCGGTCTACGCCTGCGGCATGGTTGGCAGCCGCCAGGGATGGTGTGAGGCTCCCTATCGCGCCGTTCCCTGCACCCCGCTTGACCCCACAGCCCAAGTCATGGCCCCGACCACCGACCCGCGCCTGACCGTCCACATCGCCCCCGGCCTGAAGCAGACCACCCCAGCCGATGTGATGCGTGGCGAGGAAACCCAGATCGCCGGGGCGCTGTCCCTGATGCCTGGCTATGACGGCATCCTCTGCCTGCCCGGCACCCATTCGAAATGGGCGCAGATCTCGGCGGGTGAGGTGGTCAGCTTCCAGACCTTCATGACCGGTGAGATGTTCGCCCTGCTGTCCGAGGCCTCCGTCCTCCGTCACGGGCTGCATGGCGACGGATGGGACGACAGCGCCTTCGACACCGCCGTGTCCGACGCCCTCTCCCGCCCCGAACGCCTTGGTGCGCGCCTTTTTCCCTGCGCGCCG